>PEAJ01000239.1 GCA_002753495.1 Magnetococcales bacterium HA3dbin3
TGGGTAGGGGGGCGAACAAACCTCGGGGCTTCGCCCCGAACCCCACTGGGGCGCCGCCCCAGACCCCGCCGGGGGGCAGGCGGAGCCTCCCCCCGGACCCCCCAACCACTTTTAAAAATTGAAAAAAATTTTTATGTCAACATCTCATCCCAAGCCACCGAACGCTGCGCGCCGCTGGCCATCTCCTTGACCATCACCTGCCGCGCCGCCACCTCGTCCGGCCCCAGAATCAACGCAACAGGCGCACCGGAACGACCAGCCTGCTTCATCACGTTTTTCATCGATCCCCCCTCCTGGCTCATCTCAACCACCCGACCCGCCGCCCGCAAACGCTCCGCCAAAATCAAACCCGGTGCCTGCGCCTCAACCCCAACCGCCGCCAGAAAGAAATCCGGCGGCGCAATCCCCCCCGCCATCGTGCCCACAAGAGCCATCAACCGCTCCATGCCCATGGCAAAGCCAACCGCCGGCGTCGGCCGGCCCCCCATGGCCGCCACCAGACCATCATAACGCCCACCAGCGGCCACGGCATTCTGCGCCCCCAGCTCCTGCGTCGTGATCTCAAACACCGTGCGCGTGTAGTAATCCAAACCACGCACCATCAGGGGGTTGTAACGCCAGGCGAGATCAAGGGCCCCCAGATACGCCTCCAGGCCGGAAAAATGCTCGGCGCAGGCGGCACACAGATGCTCGCGCGCATGCGGCGCCCGCTCCGCCACCACACGACACCCCGGAATCTTGCAATCAAGCACCCGCAAAGGATTGCGCGCCAAACGCTGCTGACAGTTGTCGCACAGGGCAGCGGCGTGGGCGCGCAGTTTATCCGCCAACCGCTCGCGATACGGCGCCCGACAATCCGGACAGCCCAACGTGTTGATTTCCAAATCCAGCCGGTTGCCCAAACCGATCCCGGCGAGAAAATGCATGGCCATGGCAATCACCTGCGCATCGGCCAGAGGTCCAGCGGCACCAAACTCCTCGCAGCCGATCTGATGAAACTGCCGCGATCGCCCCTCCTGCGGCCGCTCGTAACGAAACATCGGCCCGCGATACCACACCCGCCACGGCAAACGCTGCCCCTGACCATGATTGATGAACGCCCGCACCACCGACGCCGTCCCCTCCGGACGCAAGGAGAGGGATTTACCCTTGCGGTCGGGAAAGGTGTACATCTCCTTCTCGACGATGTCGGTGGTCTCGCCGACGGCGCGCGTGAACAGCTCGCTCCACTCCAAAAGCGGCGTCCGAATTTCATGAAAGCCATAGCGCGAAAAAACCTCCCGCGCAGCCTGTTCGAGCCGATGCAAACGCCAGGCATCCTCCGGCAAAAAATCCCGCATGCCACGTACCGCCGTCATCACGCTCCGCACTCCTCGTCACTGTTGACCACAACCGTCGCGCGCAGGGCAGCGGCGGCCTCCTCAACCCGGGCAACCAAAACATCAACCAACTCGGCGTCCATGACCTTGCCCACAGGCTCACCCCGAATGTAAAGCAGGTTCCCCCCCTCGCCACCGACCACACCAATGGCACTCTCGCGCGCCTCGCCCGGCCCATTGACGACACAGCCAATCACCGACAATGTCACCGGCTCGCGGATGTGCGCCAAACGCTTCTCCAGCTCGGCGACCATATCGATCACCGGCAGCTTCTGCCGCGAACAGGTCGGGCAGGCGATGATGTCGACACCACGCGACCGCAACCCAAGCGCCTTGAGAATCTCAAACCCGACACGCACCTCCTCGACCGGATCGGCGGAGAGCGAGACGCGCAAAGTATCGCCAATCCCTTCCGCCAACAGCATGCCCAAGGCAACCGAGGACTTGACCGCCCCCGGCAACAACCCCCCGGCCTCGGTCACCCCCAGATGCAGCGGATAATCCACCCGCGCCGCAAGCAGACGATAAGCGGCAACGGTCATGGCGACATCGCTTGCCTTCAAACTGACCTTGATTGCTGAAAAATCAAGATCTTCCAGAATGCGAATGTGCCGCAGCGCCGACTCAACCATCGCCTCCGGACCAGGCTCACCATAACGGGCGAGCAGCTCTTTCTCCAGCGAGCCGGCGTTGACACCGATGCGGATGGAGACATCACGCTCCCGGGCGGCACGCACCACCGCGCGCACGCGGGTAATATCACCGATGTTGCCCGGATTGATGCGCAAACCATCAACCCCGCGTTCGAGCACCATCAAGGCCAGGCGGTGGTCGAAATGAATGTCGGCGATCAGCGGCACCGGGGAGTCGGCGCGAATCCGCCCGAGGGCGATCGCCGACTCCTGGTCCGGGCAGGAGATGCGCACGATATCGGCACCGGCGGTGGCCAGGGCCCTGACCTGCGCCAGGGTGGCGGCAACATCGCGGGTGTCGGTGTTGGTCATCGACTGGACGGAGATCGGGGCATCGCCGCCGACAACAACCCCCCCCACCCGCAGGGGTCGGGTCGTGCGTCGCGGCAAGGTGATGCGGATACGGGCCATAGTCGGTTTTCCTGGTCGCGGCAGCGGCGGCAACCCGACGTGCGACGGATCGCCGAACCCCTCTGATCGGCTACAGGCTGCACAGCATCGACCATCCCGCCGATCCGTCAGCCGGCGCCCATCCTACACCTTCCCGCGGGGATGAATCACTGTCCCGTGGTCATCACCCGTTCACCCCACATGCCGTCGCCGATGCCGCGTCAACCAACCGACAAAGGCATCAAATCGATCGGCAAACAGCACCGGTCGATCGCGCGCCGACTCCCGAAACACATGCAGCACCAGCAGTGCCATCAGCACGTTGGGCAGCCAGTAGCCGGGCAGGGGATCCCACACCTGGCGCTGTGCCAGCAGCTCGCCGAGGGTGATCAGGGCAAAGTGCAGCATCAGGATCAGGATCGCTGTCACAAAACCGAAACTGCGGCCGACACGGTGCCCGGGCAGCATGCCAAGCGGTATGGCCAACAATCCGAGGATGCCGGTTGCCACCGGGATCGCCAGCCGACGGTGCCACTCCATGCGTGCCGCGCCGATGGCCTCGGCCGTGCCGCTCGCGGTCGCCTGTTGCAGGGCCGGCCAGGTGTAGGTGGCTAAGGCGTGCGTCTCCGGATCATCGGCCGGGGTGCCGATGTCGAGGCCAAGATCCATGTCGAAGGTGGTGAAGTCCAGACGCCGCAGGCCACCGTCCGGAAGTTGACGATGCCGACTCCCCTCCTCCAGGTAGAGCGCCAAATGGCCCAGGGAGTCCTGGTGCAGCCGACCCTTGCGCGCGAAGATGGTCTCCGGCTCCGAAGGGTTGCGTTGATCATGGATCAGGATGCCGATCAGCTCCCGCCCCGGCATGCGCTGCTCGTGAACGAACAGGGTCAGGCCCGACGCGACCTGCTGGAAGGTGTTGCTCTTGATCGCCAACGTATTGCGGGTCAGCATGACGCTTTTCAACTGGTAGAACATCTGGTGCGAACGCGGCACCACCACCCAATTGAGGACCAGCGAAAGGGCAACGACGAGCAGGACGAGAATTGCAATGGGGCGGGCGATTTGATAGAGACTGCCGCTGCGCATCGTCTCAATCCA
>PEAJ01000240.1 GCA_002753495.1 Magnetococcales bacterium HA3dbin3
CATGGATCCATCCTCCTTTGTCTCGAATGGTTTTGTGGAAAATCCATTCTGGCCCATTGCGAGGCCGTTTGCGAAGGGGGATGGGTCCATTTCATCAGTACGTGTTTGGTACGGCGAGGAGCAAGCAAGGCAGCCAACGAAGTTGCCGTCTTGATATGGAATTGGAATTACACATTGCTGTCTTTGCTGGAAAATGTCCGCGCCTGTATGCAACATCAACTCGTCCACGTCTAGGCGCTACCGCACAAGGCCTGGGCGCGGGCAGCGGCTTCGCGTCGAATCTCTTCTTCCCCGTCGATATGACGACCGCGCATGAGGACGCGGCCATCGACAATCACGGTGTCGACGACATGCCCGGTGGCGGCGTATACCAGGTTGGAGACGGTATCGTTGTGCGGCGTCATCTCCACCTGATCCAGGTTGAGCAGGAGCAGATCGGCCTTCTCCCCGGGGGCAATGCGACCGCTCCGCCCAAAGATCGGGGCACGTGCGCCGGTCAGAATTTTCCAGGCGACGCGAGCGGGGAGGGTGGTCGGATCGTTCGAGGCGTGTTTTTGCAGCAAGGCGAGGATCTTGATGTCCTGGAACAGGTCCAGGCTGTTATTGGAGGCCGCGCCATCGGTGCCGACGGCCAGATTGATGCCGCGCCGTGCCACCTCCTGGTAGGGGAAGGTGCCACCAACCGCCAACTTCATGTTCGAAACCGGGTTGGTGATCAGGGTGGCATTGCGCTCGGCGATCAGGTCCAGCTCGGCGGCATCAAGGTGAACACCGTGGGCAAGATAAACGCGCGGATTGAGCAACCCCACCCGATCGAGATAAAAGGCCGGTCGCACGCCGTGCTGCGCCTGACATTCGGCGACCTCGCGCGCGGTCTCGGAGAGGTGAATATGCACGCGCGTGCCATGTTTTTCTGAGAACTCCGCCACCCAGCGCAGCCGCGCCTCGCTGACCGTGTAGATGGCGTGCGGCGAGTGTTCGTACTGGACCCGGGACGAATAGCGTTCGGTTTCGCCGTGGAGCTGCTTGGAGAGCTCTTGCAGGCGGTCCCCCTGATCAACGCCCGCGACATCGAGGAGAATGGCACCAATGCCGGCGCGCAGGCCCATTTCGTCGACGGCGCGGGCGACGGCATGATAGTGCCAATACATGTCGTGAAACTGTACCGTGCCCGAGCGGATCATCTCCAGACAGGCGAGTTTGGTGCCCCAGTAGATGTCGGTCTCGGTCATTTTGGCTTCGGCGGGCCAGATGCGGTTTTGCAGCCATTCCATGAGGGCCATGTCATCGCCGTAGCCACGGAAGAGGGTCATCGCCGCGTGGGTATGCCCGTTGACCAGGCCTGGTGTGACGACCATGCCGCGAGCATCGAGAATCTCCACGCCCTGCGCGGGCGGGGCCAGCTGCTCGCCGACGGCCATGATCAAACCGTTTTCGATGGCGATATGCACCCTGCGATCATCGAGAAGTCGGGCATCCTTGATGAAGAGCTTCATGGGGTCGTCTATCCGTGCGGTGGTGGTGAGAGGGGCGTCATGATCGAGTGATTGTGTGTGGGGGGAGGGAGGTGATAAGTCTACGCTAACGCAGTCAGCAAGGCGTCAACGTTCTTCACCAACCGTTCTTCGTTAGCTCTAACCTGTTCCTTGAAGGCCGCGTATGTCAAAGGTGCATCGGTGATGCCGTTGGCATAATTATCGACCATGCACAAGGCCGCGTAAGGGATTTCCATCTCCCCGGCAAGGATGCACTCGGCCGCCAGGGTCATGCCGACAAGGTGGGCCATGGGCTGGTGGGCGCGAACCTCGGCCGGGGTCTCGAAGCGCGGACCGATGGTCTGCCAGTAAACGCCGCCGTCAACGGGTGGTGTCGGCAGGCCTTGCTGCCGCCAGACGGTCAGGAGCTGCTCCCGCCAGGGGCGATCGAAACCTGGTGTGCGGTGTCCGCGCGCATCCTCAAAAAAGGAGATGGCCAGATGTGGGGCGTAGAAGTCGTCCGGAAAGAGCACCGACCCTGGGGCAATCTCCGGACGCAGACTGCCAACCGACCCCACAGCCAGGATGCGCTTTACCCCCGCGGCATGCAGAGCGGCGATGTGCGCGCGGTGATCGATGCGATGCGGCGGGGTGTAGCTTTCCAGACCGTGGCGTTGCAGAAAGATAAGTTCCCCACGGACGACCAGCTCAACCTCACCGTAAGCGGTGACCACCTTTTGCCGGCCGGCATGACGAAAGCAGGGGGATTCGAGCAGGCTGGTTCCACCGATGAGCGCGGTGCGGGGAGGGGTGGATGCAGCGTTGCGCACCACCGTGCCTGACGCGGGGGAAGAGCTCATTTTGGCAGGGGGAAAGGCAGATGGGTGTCGGCCTCTCCCGATTGCGGTGACTGCGCCGCGCTGCTCCGGTCTGCCGACGACGGATCGGAGGACCAGATCCCCTGCCACCAGCCGGCCTCGGTCGGGGTGTAGGAGGTGTCAGGCTTGGGCGGGGCCGATTTCCAACGGGAGAAGAGCCGCTCGAAGAAACCCGGCTTGCGCGAGGCATTTTCCACACTTCTGCCCGCGACCAGGGGGACGCGCTGATTGGCGAAGGGGGCGTTGGGCGTTACGTCGCGCACGTCGTTTTCGACGAGGTTGCGGAAGTAACGAAATGATCGTTCCTGTTCCGCGGCCGACAGCTGCTGTGGATTCCAGACCTCATCTCCGAAGTTGCGTGCAAGGTAGCGCACCACACCCTTCTGGTCGAACTCGATCTCCACCCGGTTGACAGCTTGATACTTGTCAAACCGGCTATCCTGAAGGTAGATCCAGCGGTTTGGTTTGAAGGAGTTGACAATGGTCGGACTTCCCAGTAGACCCTGAACCTCCTTGCGGGTTGTGCGTCCCTCGCGGATCTGGGCAACTTTTTGTGGATCGAGAATGTTGCCCTGTTCCTGGACGAGGGTCTGACAAGCAACGAGCATGAAACCCGATAGCAGGGACAACACGGCCGGGAGAAGCGAAAGGCGCGCCATCGTCGGGCGGGTTGCGCCAGGCGTGGGTTTACGGGTGAGCTTGGGCGTTGGCTGCATGGGTCTCCCTTTGGCTTTTGTGCTTCCTGTCGCTTCGGCCAGGGCATGATAGTCTTTCCGCGGTTCCGGAGCAAAGCGCTTATGTTTTCATGGCGGCGTTTTCAGGAGAGGAAACAGGGTGCGCAGACCTTGCGTGCCGAGGTTCTTGCGCACCACGATCGGCTGGTGGAGTCGACGCGGGCGCTGAGTGGCGCCGAGTGGTTGGCGTTGCCCGACGATTTCAACCTGCGCTTTGAGCTTTTGATCCTGTTGGTTTCGGTGCAGTTGTTCCTCTGGCGCCGCGTGGCCCAGCCGGAGGCGGAGGCAAGGATCGCGCAGCTGTGGGAAATTGTGTTCGAGGGGTTCGATAATACCTTGCGCCTGCAAGGGGTCAGCGATATACGCATGGCCGGGCGGATACGCAAGCTTCTGGGGTATGCGACCGGTCGGCGCAAGGCCTACCTGGATGCCCTTGGGGGAGGGG
>PEAJ01000241.1 GCA_002753495.1 Magnetococcales bacterium HA3dbin3
TCTCCCCCGGCAATGGGCGCGCAAGCCCCTCGCGCAGCACCGAAGGCGACAGAGTGGCGGGGGTAACAAAGGCGAGCAGCGCGCTGCCCGAACCCTGCTTGCGCACTATCACCACCGCCTCCTGCACGCCGGGATGACGACGCAGCAAATGCGCCACCTCTTCTGGCTCGACACGCTGGCCGCGCACCTTGACCTGATCATCAAGCCGACCGATGAGTTCAATGGTACCATCATCGCGCCAGCGGCCAAGGTCGCCGGTGCGGTAGAGACGACCGCCGGGCGGGAAGGGGTTGGCGACGAAGCGTTCAGCGGTCAGCTCCGGTCGGCGCAAATACCCACGCGCCACCCCAGGGCCGGCAACGCAGATCTCCCCCGGCACGCCGATCGGCACCGGTTGCAGGGCGGCATCGAGCAGGTAGAGGTGGAGATTTTCCAGCGGATAGCCGATGGGGATACCGTTCGCGTAGCGCTCCGGCTCCGGCAGCACCCGATACATCGTCGCGCAGACCGAGGTTTCGGTCGGGCCATAGGCGTTGACGTAGCGCAGCTGGCCGGCCAGGGCGAGGGCATCGTCGCGGATCGGCGGCTCACCGGCGGTAATCAAGGTCTTGAGTCGCTGCAACTCCTGCCGCCCACTGGCCCGCGTCCGCGCCAGCAAGGTGTTGAGATAGACCGGCGGAAAGGTGACCACCGTCACCCCGGTTGCCTGCATGCGATCAAGCAGCCGGTCCGGGTTGTCGATGATCGCCCGCCGCACCGGCACCAGGGCGGCGCCGCCAAGCAGGGCCATGAAAATTTCCGACAGGGTCGCATCAAAAGCGGGTGAGGCGAACTGCAACACCCGATCGCTCGGCGTCACGGCGAAGGCACGAATCTGCGCCAGGGTCATGTTGACGAAGCCGCCATGTTCGACCAGCACCCCCTTCGGCGTGCCGGTCGAGCCGGAGGTGTAGATGACATAGGCGAGGTCGTTCGGCGCGACGCCGCGTGCGTCGGCAAACGGCGCCGGTGTCTCCTCTGTGCGCAGCGGCCGCAGCGCCAGGCGTTGCACCGGCGGCGGCTCGGCGCTGGCGGCAGCTCTCTCTTCCTCCTCCCCTTCCCCCTCGACGAGCAGCAGCCGACAACCGCTGTCTTGCAGCATGAAGGCAACCCGCTCCGCTGGCGTTGCCGGGTCGATCGGCAAGGCGGCGGCGCCGGCCCGCATCACCCCGAGGATGCCGGCATAGAGGGCGGCGCAGCGCTCCAGCCGCAGCCCGACGATCTCCTCGTGCTTAAGGTCAACCAAGCAGCGCAGCCGTTCGGCGATCCGATCGCTCCACCGCGCAAGCTGGCGATAGGTAATTGCCGCGCCAGCATCAAGGATGGCGATCGCATCAGGGGTGGCGGCGACTTGATCGGCAAAGAGCGAGACGATCGTCGCCTGTTGTGGCCAGGGATGTCGATGCGCGTTGAAGTCGACGAGTAGCCGCTGTCGCTCCGCCGCCGGCAGCAAGTCGAGGTCGCGGATCGGCCGGTCAGGCTGGGCGAGGATGCTTTGGATGAGAACCGGCAGTTGTGCGAGCAACCGTTCCAGGCGCGCCGGCAGAAACAGGCGCGTGTTGTAGGTGAGATCGAGATGCAGCCGACCGGCCTGTTCGTGGAAGTTGAACACCAGGTCGAAGCGGCTAATCTGGGCGTCGACATCGACGCCGGTGACGATCAATCCAGCCGGGGCCGGCGGTTCCGGCGTGGCATCCTGCAACACCACCATGACATCGAACAGCGGCGAGCGGCTCAAATCCCGCTCCAATTTAAGCTCTTCCAGCAGACGATCGAAGGGGTAGAAGGCGTGGGCGAAGGCCTCGATCACCGTCTGCCGCACCTTGGCAAGCAGGGTGTCAAACCCCTCCGCGGCGTGCAGGGTGTCGTGCAGGGCGAGGGTATTGAGGTAGAGGCCAATCTGCCCCTCGAGCTCCGGCAGCTCCCGCCCGGCAACCGGCGTGCCGATGATGATCTCACGTCCAGTGGCAGCGCTCGCCCCGCCTTGCGGACCGGCATGGCGGAACAACAACACCTTGACCAGCGCCGTCAGCAGCATGAACAGCGTCGCCTGCCGGTCGCTGGCCAGACGATGCAGGGCGGCGGTGGTGTCGGCAGTGAAACGGTGCGCCAGAACGCGACCATCGAAGGTTTGCACCGGCGGCCGCGGGAAGTCGGTCGGCAGCGACAGCGGCAGGTGTTCTCCACCCAGTTTTCGTTGCCAGTAGCCTCGCGCCTGTTCCGCCTCCACCCCGCGCAGACGACCGTTTTGCCAGGCGGCGTAATCCTTGTACTGGATCGGCAACGGCGGCAGCTCCGGCGCGCGACCCGCAACGCGCGCGGCGTAGAGGGTCATCGTCTCTTGCTGCAACAGGTCGAGCGACCAGCCGTCGCTGATGATGTGGTGCATCGTCAACAGCAGCAGGTGGTGTTCGGGCGCCAATCGCAACAGGGCAACGCGATAGAGCGGGCCGCTGGCGAGATCAAACGCGGTGCGGGCATCATCAAGCGCCAAGGCCTGGGCACGGGCGTCGGGGTCGGGGTCGTCGCTTAAATCGACCGACAACAGGGTGGTCAGGGGGTGCGCGGCAATGCGTTGGTGCAACTCCCCAGCTCCGTCCGCCCCCGCTTCCCAGACGAAAGTAGTACGCAACGTCTCGTGCCGCGTCGCCAGCGTCGTCAAGGCCCAATCCAGGGCGGCAACATCCAGCGCCCCCTTGAAGGCATGAATCGACGTGGTGTTGTAGGCGATGGCCTGGCTCTCCATTTGTTGCAAAATCCACAACCGCAGCTGGGCATGCGAAGCCGGATAGGTCGCCTGGGGCGGAAGCGGCGGGATGATCACTGCCGCCCGCGGCGTCTGTTGTGCAATGAGCCGGCAAAGGCCGACGATGGTCGGCTGGGCGAAGAAGGCCCCGAGTTCGATCGCCACCCCAAGCTCTTTCTGGATGCGGGCGACGATCCGCACCGCCTTCAGGCTGTGCCCGCCGAGGGCGAAGAAAGAGTCATCGCCGCCGATCTCCCCTACCGCGTCGCCCAGCACCGCGCGCCAGATCACCCCCACCTGTTGTTGCAGCGCCCCCCGCAAGGGGACAAAGGGAGTGGCAAGGCGGTCGATGCGACCGGCAACCTCCACCGGCAGTTTGAGGAGCGCCGTCCCGGTTGCGTGGATCAGGGGCAGATAGTGTGCCCGATGCAGGAGCCTCTCCACGTCAGCCGCATCCGGCGCCCAATGCCAATCCTCGGACGCCATTGACGACGATGGGTTGGCAACGTCGGCCGCGGCCGCCGCGACGCTGGCTGGAGTGCTGTCGGGTGTCGTCGGCAATAGCGGATCGACCATCTCCGGCGCCGGGGGCGTTGGAGATGGGGGCGGGGCAGCGAGGATCAGCGTGACGGCCGGGCTTGTCGCCGGCAGATCCTCTAGATCGGCGACAAAGCGCATGTCGGCGTCGCCGCTTCCCTCCGACCGCAGCGGTGACCCTTCCAGGAAGGCACGCGCCGGTTG
>PEAJ01000242.1 GCA_002753495.1 Magnetococcales bacterium HA3dbin3
AGTACAGGTATCGGCATCGGGATTGTTGGTCGGTTGAATTCGGCAAAAGACGCGTCATCGTCGAAATCGAGACCGCACGTTACCATGTGGTTGATCTCTACCAAACGCGATCCTACACCCCGGATAAGAGGCTTCTGGATCAACACTGGCATTGGCGATACCTCATCAAGCGCCTGCACACGGCTCGGATTCTCGGCGACATTGGGATTCTCGTCGCCGATATCGTCAGCCTTGCCCTTCTGCTGTTCAGTCTTTCCGGGGTTTATCTCTGGGTCTCTCCCCGTTGGCAACGCTTCCGGAATCGGGGCAAATGAGGCGGGAATGATGCGAAAGGGCCCCCGTACCGGGGCGCGGGGCCTATCAAGCATCCACCTCGTTGGCTGCCTTGCGCGCTCCTCGCCATACCCAACGAAGTCTTGCCATCAATGCCGGGGGTTGTGGCCCGAGCGGCCGGCGGGATTCAGGGAAGAGACTTGGCTTAGCTCGTTGATATTCAACAAAAAGGCCAGAGAACCGTCAGGAAGCACCGCCGTACCGGACAAAATGGTGAGATGGCTGAAAAGGCGTGGCATGGGTTTGACCACCAGATTGATCGGATCTTCAATTTTTTCCACTGCCAGGGCAAACTCCCCCCCTTCCGAGTTCAGCAGGATAACATGGCACTCGTGACCTTCGTGCAGGGCCGTGACCTGGATGCCATCGGGCTGGCGGGGGGAAGGGGCGCCGCGCAGAACCTCCTCCAGAGGCAACAGGGGAACCAGACGTTCCCGAACCCGAACCATGAAACCATGCAGCCTGGCCTCAACATTTTTCCGTACTTCGTTGCCAAAAAATGAGAGCAATTCGAGAATGTTGGCCTGAGGGATGGCGTAGCGCTCACGGCCGCTGCACAAGAGCAGTGAGGGAACGATGGCCATGGTTTGGGGAATCCGGAAACGAAAGCGCGCGCCAAACCCCAAACGACTTGAAATGGCGATGGTGCCACCGAGTCTGTCCATGGCATTCTTGACCACATCCATGCCGGTACCGCGGCCAGATATTTTGCTGACCTGATCGGTGGTCGAGAACCCGGGCTCGAAGATGATGGGGAACACCTCGTCATCCGCGAGCTGCTGGGCCTGGCGCGGGTCGAACAAACCCCGCTCGACGGCCCGGTTGCGAATTTTTTCCACATCCAGGCCGCGTCCGTCGTCGGTAACGTCGATGTAGATCTGGCTGTGTTTCTGCTCCGCCTGCAACTGCACGCGCCCGAGGATGGATTTGCCGGCAACCTCGCGCTCGCGCGGGGTCTCAATGCCGTGGTCGATGGCGTTGCGCAGCAGATGCCCCATGCACTCCTTGAGCGCCAGGAGGACGTTGCGATCCATCTCCGTCTCACCGCCCTGGATATCCAGAATCACCTTCTTGCCAGTCTCCGTGGCCAAGTCACGCACCAAGCGGTGCAGGGGTTCCCAGATGGTAGCCACTGGTTGCAGACGATATTTGAGGACCTCGTCCTGAAGCTGATGAATCCGGCTTTCCATGCCCTCCACCGCCTTGCCGACCGAAGCGGTCTGATGCAGGAGGGCATAACGCAGTTGATTGAAACCAGCCCCCAGCTCGCCAACCATGTTCATCAAGGCGTCCACCCGTTCGATGGAGAGACGAACCACCTGCAACCCGGCAGCCCCGGCCGCCTCGTGCTCCCCTCCCACGTTTCCCGACATGGCGGTGTTCCCGGCGGTGGCCGACACCGTCTCGGAGGAGTCGGCGATGCTCCGGGTCACGGGGGCGGCGATGTCCGGTCCACTCTCTCGGGTCAGGCTCGCCAGCAGGCCAATCTGCCGCGAAAAATCAGGTTCACCCTCGCTTCCCTCCTTTTCGATCCGGTCAAGGGTGTGCCGAACGGTGTCAAGTACGCCCAAGAGGGCACTGCAACTCTCCTGACGCAGGGCAACCCGTCTCTCCCGCAAAAGGTCGAGGAGGTTCTCCGCGGCGTGGGTCAACTCCTCCAGGCGGGCAAAAGCCATCATTCGGCAGTTGCCCTTGACGGTGTGCATGTGGCGGAAAATGGTGTTGAGGAGTTCCGTGTTGTCGGGGTCGGTCTCCAGGGCGAGGATGTCGCGTTCGATACGCGCGAGGGCTTCCCGATTTTCGGTCAGAAACTCCGCCAGCAGCGCCTTCAGTGTCACGTCGTCGAACATGGCGAGGGAATCCTCCCGGGCAACAGGCATGGCACGTTCGGGTCAGGGGTGTCGGGCCAACTCAACGCGATTTTTCCCTCCCGCCTTTGCCAGGTAAAGCGCCCGATCCGCCAGATCGACGAGCAGACCCGGACCCTGTTCGGCCCCAGGGACAATGGTGGCAACACCGATGCTCATGGTGACGTGGTCGGCCACCCGGGAATATTGGTGGGGAATCGAGAGCTCGCGCACGGCATGCAACAGCTTGTTGGCCACCCCCGTGGCGCCGGTAACATCGGTGTCGGGTAGGATGCAGGAGAACTCCTCCCCACCATAGCGCGCAATGAGGTCGACCGAACGGGGCATGGATCGCCTCAGGGCATGGCCGATGCGGCGCAGGCAGTCGTCGCCGGCGGCGTGACCATAATTGTCGTTGAAAGGCTTGAAAAAATCGATATCCATCATCGTCAGGGAGATGGTGCTCTGCTTGCGCTGCGCCCGATGCCACTCAAAGTCAAGAAATTCATTGAATCGCCTTCGGTTGGCAATGCCGGTCAGGCCATCCTCCTTGGCCAGGATTTCGAGAAGGTCCCGGCTCCGTTTCAGTTCAATGTGCGTGCGCACCCGGGCGACAACAACCGCCGGGCAAAACGGCTTGGTGATGTAATCCACCGCCCCGACCTCGAACCCCTCCGCCTCTTCGTTCGTGTTGCTCAAGGCGGTGATAAAGATCACCGGCAGGTGGCGTGTGCGAAACCCCTCCTTGATGCGCCGACACACCTCGTAGCCATCCATGCCGGGCATCATGATGTCGAGCAGAATAAGATCGGGAAGCGTCTTCCCTTCCAATCTTTTCAGGGCCTGTTCGCCGCTCTTGGCGATGATGACGGCATACTCATCGCCCAGCAAGTTGAGCAGGACATCAATATTGAAACTCTCATCGTCCACAATCAGGATGGTCGGTTTTTCGCTCACCTTGTCGTCTCCCCCCGAGCACAAGCCGGGCACGCGCGTCCATCAAGGGTGTCCTCAGGAGATCCCCTCGCGCCGTGTCCATTTCGTCAGGATCTCCTTTGCGGTATCAAATTCGTAGTCGTTGATGTGTGTCTCCACGACCAGTAGGTCACTGTCCTGACGCGGTGCGGGCAGGGCATTTTTCAGCTCCTCCAAGACACTTCTGGCGCCGGTGTTGCCATCATCAAGCAGGTTCGCCAGATCTTCGGCAAGGCGTGTGACACGTTGGCGGGTATCGTCATCGAGGTCAAGTCTGTCATCTTCCGAGGCAGGATCGGCGTGGGCGTGGGGTGTCTCCCCGGCGCCC
>PEAJ01000243.1 GCA_002753495.1 Magnetococcales bacterium HA3dbin3
GAAACCCTTGGCTTTCAACTTGGTGCCGCGGATTACATCACCAAGCCAATCCGCCCGCCCATTGTCCGGGCGCGGGTACGCACCCACCTCGCCCTCTACAACCAAAACCGCATCCTCGAGGAAAAGGTACGCAGGCGGACCGAGCAGCTCGACAATACGCGCCTGGAGATCATCCAGCGTCTCAGCCGTGCCGCCGAGTTCAGGGACAACGAGACCGGGTTGCACGTGTTGCGCGTTAGCCACTACGCGCGGTTGCTCGGCATGGCGGCCGGCCTGCCAAAGGCGATCGGGGAGCTGCTCTTCAATGCCGTCCCCATGCACGATGTCGGCAAGATCGGCATCCCCGATCGGGTGTTGCTCAAACCAGGTCGCCTGGACGCCGAGGAGTGGGCGATCATGAAGCAACATGCCCAGTTCGGAGCCAACATCATCGGCGATCACGACTCCGAGCTCCTCGCTTCCGCTCGGGTGATCGCCCTCACCCACCACGAAAAATGGGACGGCTCCGGCTATCCGCGGGGGCTGCGCGGGGAGGATATCCCGCTCTACGGCCGGATTACCGCCATCGTCGACGTCTTTGACGCCCTCTCCTTTGAACGACCCTACAAGAAACCTTGGCCCCTGCCAGATGTCATTGATTTGGTCAAGCGCGAGGCCGGCCACCATTTCGATCCGCGTCTGACCACGATTTTCATGGACATTTTGCCGGAAATCAGGCTCATTCACCAGAAGTTCGGCGATGAGGATGCCACCAGCATCACCGCCGACACCCGGGTTTCCGATTTGCTTGCGCCCATGCCCAACCCCTGACCTCCCCGACCATGACCCTTGCGTCCCATGATCCCCTCGCCGACACAGCCGCCGGCAACCCGCCGGAAGAGCCTTTGCACGTCCTGGTCGTCGAGGATTCCTATCCCGATTTTTTGCTCCTGGTTCGGACCCTGCGCAAGGAAGGGTTCAGCACCGAATGCCACCAGGTGGACTCTGCCCAGGGAATGATCGCCGCCCTAGAGGCCAAACCGTGGGATCTGATCATCTCCGACTACCACATTCCCGGTTTCGGTGCCCAGGGGGCGCTCGGTATCTGGCGGGAGCACGGCTCGGTGCAGCCGTTCATCGTCGTCTCTGGGGCTTTGCGCGATGAGGAGGCCACGGCCCTCCTGCGCTCCGGCGCCTACGACTTCGTGCGCAAGGATTACATGTTGCGCATCGGGCCGGCGGTGCGCAGGGCCCTGCAGGCGGCGCGGGAGTCGCAGCTGCGTCACCAGGCCGAAACGGCCTTGCGCAGCAGCGAGGAGAAGTTCAGGTCGCTGACGCAATCAATCCAGGATGCAGTTCTGGCCACAAATGCCGAGGGACAAATTATCACCTGGAACAGCGGCGCCACCGACATGTTCGGTTACACCTGGCCGGAGATTCAGGACCATCCCCTGGCGCTGCTTATCCCGACGCGGCACCGGGAGCAGTGCGCGGTCTGGTTGCAGCGCGCCAAAGCCATCGATCCACCCGATCTGCCACGCCATCCACTCGAATTTTTTGGCCTGCGACGCAGCGGTGAGGAGTTCCCGCTGGAGGCTTCCATCGGCTCCTGGCAGGCCGAAAACGGCGATCGTTTCTACTCGATCGTCATCCGCGACATGACGCAGCGCCGCCATACCGAAGAGGCGCTGCGTGAAAGCCGTGACTGCCTCGCCCACGCCCAGCGCGTGGCCCAACTTGGCAACTGGAGCTGGAACCTCCTGACCGGCCAGTGGCGCTGTTCGGAGGAGCTGCTGCGTATTCTCGGCCAGAAGGATACGGAAGGGTGCAACTTCGGCACCTTTCTGCAGCAAATTCACCCGGAGGACCGGGAGAACGTGCGCCAGGGTGTCGCCAACGCCATCCGGGAGAACCGCCGGTTCGAGATGGAACACCGCATCATCCGCCCGAATGGCGATCTGCGCGTCGTTCACGCGGTGGGCGATGTACACCGCGACGAGGTCGGACGACCCATCACCATGCTCACCGCCGTGCATGACATCACCGAACGCCGGCAGACCGAGGAAGAGCTGCGCATCGTCACCCGGGTGTTCGGCAATGCCATGGCCGAGGTGGCCAATCAGTTGCACATCACCGCCAAGGTCTTTGCCACCGCGATCGAGGCGATGGTGGTCACCGACCCGGAGGACAAGATCCTGTCGGTCAACCCCGCCTTCACCAACATCACCGGCTACACCCCGGAAGAGGCCGTCGGTCGCCGCCCGGACATCCTGCGCTCCGATCGCCATGGTCCGGAGTTCTACGAGGAGATTCGCCGCACCCTGGCCGAAAAAGGCAGCTGGGAGGGGGAGATCTGGAACCGTCGCAAAAATGGCGAGGCGTTTCCGAAACGGTTGAGCATCACCTCCATCCTCGATTCGCACGGTCGGGTCAGCAATTACGTCCGGGTATTCAGCGACCTGACCGATATCAAACGCAGCCAGGAGGAGCTGCGCTATCGCGCCAACCACGATGCCCTGACCGGCCTGCCCAATCGGGTTCTGTTCGCCGACCGTTTGCAACGAGCCCTGCTCCACGCTCACCAGGCCAACAAGAAGGTTGCCCTGGCCAAGCTCGATCTCGATATGTTCAAAAACGTCAATGAGAGCCTCGGCTACCCCTGCGGCGACTGGCTGCTGCAAGAGGTGGCGCGACGCCTGCGCGCCACCTTGCGCGAGGTCGACACCCTCAGCCGCCTGGGCAGCGACGAATTTGGCGTCATCCTGAATGACGTGGAGGAGTCGCCAGAGGTGATCACCACCGCGCGCAAGCTGGTCGATACCCTGTCCGTCCTTCCGTTCACCTACCACGAGCACGAACTTTTTGTCACCGCCAGCCTGGGTATCGCCTTCTATCCGGATGATGCGGTCGATGCCGCCACCCTCCTGCAAAACGCCGACATGGCCCTCAACCGCGCCAAAAAGAGGGGGCGTGCCAATTATCAGTTTTACACCACCACCATGAGCGAAGAGGCCGCCCGCCGCCTGCGCCTGGAGTCCAACCTCCACCGTGCCCTGGAGCGCAACGAGTTCGTCCTGCACTATCAACCAAAACTTGACCTGCGCAGCGGAAGCATCGTCGGCGCGGAGTCCCTGGTGCGCTGGTCACGTCCGGGCGGGGATCTCGCCGCGCCTGGTACCTTCATCCCCCTGGCCGAAGAGACCGGCGTCATCGTCCCCTTGGGCGATTGGATTCTGGAGAGCGCGTGCCGTGCCGGACGGGTGTGGCTTGATCGCGGCCACCCCCTGCTGCGCGTCGCCGTCAACCTCTCCGCACGTCAGTTCTGGCAGCCGGACCTGCTTGACAAGGTGCGGCGCACCCTCAACGCCACCGGCCTGCCCGCCACCCTTCTCGAGCTGGAGATCACCGAGAGTATGATGATCGGCCACGCCGCCAGGGCCATCGAAACGATCCACGCCCTGGTTGACATGGGCATCCACATAGATCGGAAGAGCA
>PEAJ01000244.1 GCA_002753495.1 Magnetococcales bacterium HA3dbin3
GCGATAGGCGTGGTTCTCGCGATGACGATGGGTGTTATCTGGGTCAACCCCCTGCCGGCGGCACTTCTGCTCCTGCTCGTGGCCGGACTGACCTTCCTGACGCTGCGACGCATTTTCATGCGGCGCGTACAGGGGTTCACCGGCGACCTGGCCGGGGCATTGTGCGAGGTGAACGAACTCCTCCTCCTGATATCAGCCGCCTGGCAGACGACCGCCCTCTTTGCGGCAACCTGACGCCAATCCCGGGGCGCATGTCGATTGCCGAAGCTGGCATGACATCGTCCCAGGAATACGGGAACAAAAAAACGAAGGGCCGGAAGTTGCCGCCCGGCCCCTGCGTGTGCATTTGGAATGGTGCCCAGAAGAAGACTCGAACTTCCACGATCTTGCGATCACTAGACCCTGAATCTAGCGCGTCTACCAATTCCGCCATCTGGGCAGGAAGGGCGACCGGACGCAAACCCCACCGCGACGCAACCCACAACCCCCTGGCATCAACCCCCAGGGCCGGGCCCGCCCCGGCGAAAAGGGATCACCCCGCCGGTCCGTCATCCTCTCGTGCAGGGTAGCGGGCGTTTCCCTCCTTGTCCAGGGTTTGCGTGCGAAAATTCAAGCGGCCGGCGGCGGCAGTGCGTGCGTGGCAAGGTGGGGAGTCGGAGCGGGTCTGTAAGCCGGGTTCTGTCCCGCGACCCCCTTCCCCACGGGCGTCGCGATGACCACCATTCCTCTAGGATGATCGTTACCGACCACCTCCAGCAACCGACCCGGGGAGCGAACGGGCCGTTCTTGGCCTCCCCCTATTTGGTCTTGCTCCAGGCGGGGTTTTCCTTGCCGCTTTCCGTTACCGGAAGGCGCGGTGCGCTCTTACCGCACCCTTTCACCCTTGCCGGCGGAAGATGCAACACCTTCCCGGCCGGCGGTCTGCTCTCTGTGGCACTTTCCCTGGGGTTACCCCCGCCGGGCGTTACCCGGCGCCCTGCCCTGTGGAGCCCGGACTTTCCTCCCGCAACCGAAAACGACTGCTGCCAGTCGTCCCAATCACCAGCGGTGGTCCAACCCACTCCGACGGAAAGACGATTCACGCAGTGAACCGCCCCCACTGGTAGTGTAGAGGGTTATCCGACCCGTTTTCAAGAAACCACGACAACACGCACGCCGTCGGCGTGGAATACCCCACGCCGACGGGCCGCACAAAGCGAGCGGATGAAAGAACCAAACCCCGGATCCCAACCGGAGGAGCGACGGGGGTGTTCGCGCGGACACGCTCTCCCCCCGCCATCCTTCGCGTGAATCTGGTCAGGAGGCCATCAGTCGCTCGGCGGCGGTGTGAATGCGCGCCATCGCCTTTTCCAGATTGGCCATCGCGGTAGCGTAGGAGATCCGGAAATAGGGATCCTTGCCAAACGACGCCCCGGAGACCACCGCCACGTCAAACCCTTCCAGGAGGTACTCCGACAGGACATTGCTGTCGGTGATGATCTTTCCGCTCTCCGTGCGTTTTCCAATCAGGCCGGAAAAGCTGGGATAGGCGTAGAACGACCCCTCCGGCACCCGGCAGTGCATTCCCGGCATGGCGTTGAATTTTTGCACGACAAAATCGCGCCGCTGCCGGAAGGCCTCGACCATCGGCAGCAGACAGCCTTGATCCCCCTCGATCGCCGCCAGCGCCCCCTTTTGGGCAATCGAGGTGGCGTTGGAGGTGCTCTGCGACTGGATGGTCTCCATCGCCTGAATCACCTCGACCGGTCCGGCGGCATAACCGATGCGCCAGCCGGTCATCGAGTAGGTCTTCGATACCCCGTTCATGGTGATGGTCCGGTTCTGCAACCCTGGCACCACCTGTGCGATCGTCGAAAAAATAAAATCGCCAAAGATGATCTTTTCGTAGATGTCATCGGAGACGACCCAGACGTGCGGAGCTTTAAGCAGAACCTCGCCCAACGCCGCCAGCTCATCCCGGGTGTAGGCCGCGCCGGTCGGGTTGGAGGGGGAGTTGATCACCACCAGTCGCGTGCGCGGGGTGATCGCCGCCGCCAGTTCGGCCGGACGCATCTTGAAGCCATTCTCCTCGGCGGTGTCGACAATCACCGGCTCGCCATCGGCCAGCAGCACCATGTCCGGGTAGGAGACCCAATAGGGCGCCGGGATGATCACCTCATCCCCCGGGTTGATCATCGCCTGAGCCAGGTTGAAAAAGGCCTGTTTGCCACCGACGGTGACGATCACCTGGTTGGGACGAAACTCCAATCCGTTGTCGCGCTTGAACTTGTTGACGATCGCCTTGCGCAGCTCCGGGATCCCGGCCACCGGGGTGTACTTGGTAAACCCCTTGCGCATGGCCTCGATCGCCGCCTCCTTGACGTGTTCCGGCGTATCGAAATCAGGCTCTCCTGAACCCAGGCCGACGACATCCCGTCCCTGATCTTTCAACTCTTTGGCCTTGGCGGTCACCGCCAGGGTGGGCGAGGGTTTCACTTTTTGCACGCGCGCGGACAATACGGACATGGGACACACTCCGTTCTGAAGGGTTATCGGCAAAAATGTACGGCTTGGAAACCCGCGACAACCGGCTGATTCCAACCCCAGATCAAGATGGCCACGAGGCTTACAACGCGCGCGCGACGAGACAGTACGTGTCTGGTACGGCAAGGAGCGCGCAAGGCAGCCAACGAAGTGGACGCTTGATATGGGATTGGAACGACACCGGATAAACGGGAGAGATGGCACGGGCACAGAACCCCAGGGCAAAACCACACGCCACCCGAGAGTCCCACCTCCATGCGTCAATATAAAATGGTTGACGCGCCCGGCGCAAGTGGTCCAGAATCGGCGGTTGGGCTCGAAGGAACGACTGATCCCACCCCAAGTCGGCGAGGCGCCATGGACACCCCGTTTCGGCTGGTTTGCGACTTCGACCCGCGTGGGGATCAGCCACGCGCGATCGAGGAGCTTGTCACCGGGGCACGCGCCGGTCTTCAGGATCAGGTGCTGCTCGGCGTCACCGGCTCGGGCAAAACCTTCACCGTCGCGCATGTGATCGCCCAGCTGCAGCGCCCGACGCTGGTGCTCGCCCACAACAAGACCCTGGCCGGGCAACTCTACGGCGAGATGAAGGGGTTCTTCCCCCATAACGCCGTCGAATATTTCGTCTCCTACTACGACTACTACCAGCCCGAGGCCTACGTCCCGAAGACCGATACCTTCATCGAGAAGGATTCGGCGATCAACGAGCAGATTGACCGTCTGCGCCACGCGGCGACGCGTGCCCTGCTCTCGCGGCGTGACGTGGTGATCGTCGCTTCGGTCTCCTGCATCTACGGGTTGGGGTCGCCGGAGGATTACCTACAGATGGCCATCACCCTCGCGGCTGGCCAGAACTGGGACCAGCGCCAGCTGCTGCGCAAGCTGGTCGAGATCCAGTATCAGCGCAACGACCTCGACTTTCAGCGCGGCACCTTTCGCGTGCGC
>PEAJ01000245.1 GCA_002753495.1 Magnetococcales bacterium HA3dbin3
CCCTCCAACTCGGCAAGCTGAAAGGCAAGGAATTGCCGTCGATCGCCGGCCTCCCGCGCCTGACGTTGAACCTCGACCAGCCGGTTGCGTGTCGCGCGCCACTGGTCATGCACGGCGGTGACCGCCGCCACCAGGGGCCCGTGATCGCCGAAAGCATCGAGGAGTTCCAGGTGGGTCTCGGTACGCAGCAGCGATTGATGGTCGTGTTGCCCGTGCAGATCGACAAGCAGGGCAGCCAGGGTTGCCAGGGCGGCAACCGAAACCGGATGATCGTTGATGAAGGCGCGACTGCGCCCTCCCGTCCCCAGGGTGCGGCGCAGAAACAGATCATCCCCGGGGAGGTCGAGCTCCTGTGCCTGTAGCCATTGCCGAGCCGGATGCGGTGCTGGGGGCAACTGAAAATGGGCCGTGACCCGCCCCTGATCGCTGCCGGCACGCAGCAGGGCGGCGTCGGCGCGCGCCCCCAGCGTCAGGCTCAAGGCATCGATCAGGATCGATTTTCCCGCCCCGGTTTCGCCGGTGATGATGGTCAACCCCGGCTGCAAGGTGATCTCCAAATGGTCGATAAGGGCGATGTTGTCGATGCGCAACTGCCGCAGCATGGAGTCAGTTTCCCAGTTTTCCTCCCCAGAGCAGCTTGGAACGCAGAATCTCGTAGTAGCTGCGTCCCGGGGCGTGCATCAGCTTGAGCCGGTGCTCGGCACGGCGAATCAAGACGCGATCGCCATTCTCCAGGGAAAAGACCGTCTGCCCATCCAGGGTGACCATGCGGTCGGAGTCGTTGGGGGCGAGGGTGACGGCGATGGTCCCGTTGGCAGGCAGGGCAATGGGCCGGTTGGTCAGGGTGTGCGGGCAGATGGGGACAAGCAGGATGGTATCAAGGGCAGGGTGGATGATCGGGCCGCCGGCCGCCAGGGCATAGCCGGTCGAGCCGGTGGGGGTGGAAACGATCAGACCATTGGCGCGGCTCGACAGGACGAACTGGTCATCGACATCCACCTCGAACTCGATCATTCGGGCGATCTCCCCCTTGTGGATCACCACGTCGTTAAGGGTTTGGGCGGCGAAAACTTTTTCACCGTTACGCATGAGCGTGGCATCGAGCAGCATGCGCTCCTCGATGCAATAGCGCCCGGCGAGGACATCATCCAGGGTTTTGACCATGTCCTCACGGGTGATTTCGGTGAGAAAGCCGAGGCGCCCCATGTTGACGCCGAGCAGGGGTACATCGCGCGCACCGACATGACGGGCAGCGGCAATCAGGGTGCCATCCCCGCCGACAACGACAATGAGGTCCTGACCGTCGGGCAGCTGCGATTGTTTGCAGCGCCGGGCCAGGGATTCGGGGATGTCCGCGGAAACGGCAGCCTCTTCCGTCACCGTTACCCGCAAATTTTTGCCGTGCAGCCAGGTGGCCAGCCAACGCGTCGCCTCAAGGGCGTGCTGGTCGGAGCGCTTGGTGACGATGCCGATCCGGGTGAGGGGGTGGGCCGTGGTTTGGGTCGGGAATGTCATGGTGATGTCAGCCGTCCGGTGAGGTCGATGATGAACTGATGAGCGACGCGGCCGCTGCGGGCACCGCGGGTGTTGGCCCACTCCAGGGCCTCCGCATGCAGCCGCGCGCGGGCGACGGGCAAGGCAAGGCTCCGGGCATAACCCTCCACAATTTCAAGGTAGGTCTGCTGATCGAACGGATGAAAACCGAGCCAAAGCCCGAATCGATCGGAAAGGCTGATCTGCTCTTCCGCGCTTTCCGCCGGATGATACGCCTCCCCTTCGTTGACAACCTCCCGCGCCATGAGGTGGCGTCGGTTGGAGGTGGCGTAGAGCAGAACATTATCCGGCCGACCGGCGACGCCGCCCTCCAGAACCGACTTCATGGCCTTGTACGCACCGTCGTGCCGCTCGAATGAGAGGTCATCACAAAAGAACAAAAACGGCAAGGGGTAGGGTCGCAGATGGTGGGCGATCATCGGCAGAAAGGCGATGTCATCCTTGTGGATCTCGACCAGTTTCAAGCCCGGAAAGCAGGTTGCCGCCACCGCCTTGACCAGGGAAGACTTTCCGGTACCCCGGCTGCCCCAGAGCAGAGCGTTGTTGGCGGGCAATCCGGCGGCAAAGCTCTGCGTGTTGCGCAGAAGGATCGCCTTGGCGCGATCGATACCCAGGAGCAGCTCCAGCGGCAATGGCTGGAAGGTGTTGACAGCAAGCAGCTCGCCCCCGCCCCAGGGGCTGGCATGCCAACGAAAGACGTTGTTTTTGTTCAGGAGTGATGCGGTTGGAGGTAAAAACCCCCTCTCCCAGCGCTCCAGCAGGCGATCAAGCCGCCACAACAACGATCGCAAACGACGCGACGAAAACATGGGCTCGGGGCGGGGGTCCATGAGTCATTCCAGCTCCCTGTCAAGCGGCCGCGCGGGCAGTGTACGCGCCCGCGCCCGCACAATTGTGCATCGTTTTGACGCCACCGTGGCGCGCCGATCGGTGGCGCCTCCGGGTGGTCGATCAGACGAGAACCTCCTCCTCGGTGGTGAGGACCAGACGTACACCCGTTGCATCGCTCAAGGTACCGACGGCTACCCGGTTGCGGTGAGCAACACGACAGGCCCCCACCTGGCTGCGCCAACTGCCACCACGGCGCACCCGACCGTCACCGAAAGGGGCACCGTGGGGATTTTTTTTCGGGCTGCGCGCGTAAAAATCCTCGCTGTACCAGTCGGAAGTCCACTCCCAGACGTTGCCGAGCATGTCGTACAGACCCCAACTGTTGGGAAGCTTCTGCCCGACCGGCTGGGTACCGCCCCGAGAGCTTTCGGCGAACCAGCAATACTTGTCCAGGAGGTTCGGGTCGTCGCCAAAGGGAAAAATGCCCACCCCTCCGGCACGCGCGGCGTACTCCCACTCCGCCTCGGTGGGCAGGCGAACCTGCACACGCCCCCGACACAACCGCGAAAACCCCCGCACCATCTCCTGGATATCATCCCAAAGAATCCGCTCGACGGGACACTCCTTCTTATCGGCGACGAAGAGATTTTTTGCGTCGCCCATGATCTGCTTCCACTCCCCCCAGGTGACCGGATACTGCCCCATCCAGAAACCATCCAGCTCCACCGGATGCTGCGGTGTCTCATCGGAGCGGCGACCGGGTGCCCCCTTGGCACTGCCCATCAGGAAGGATCCGGCTGGAACCCAGACAAACTTCATGCCGGTCACCTGCTCCACCCAGAGATCGCCCGCCTTCCTCTCTTCGAGCGGCTTCGGCGGCAGGTCGTTGACCGGCTGAACCGGACGTGGCGGGGGAGCGGGGGGGGGGGCGGGCGTTGCGCTTCTGGCGACGACGGTGGCCGCCGGTTTAACAGTCGTCGTGGTCGCGGGGCGCAACTTGGTTTCGGACAGACGCTTGGTGTTGGTGCCAAATTCGTTCATCGAGGCGATAAA
>PEAJ01000246.1 GCA_002753495.1 Magnetococcales bacterium HA3dbin3
TCGAGAAGACCGCGATTCTGCTGAGGACGGGAATGCGCGGATATCCATCAGGGTCCGAGAGGAGCGACATCCTCTCACCAAGAGACCGGATAGATGACTGCAACTCCACCGTCCCATGTCGCCACAGCTGATTTTTTCCTTGCCAAACGGGGCAGACCATAGATGGAATTGGAATCAGGGGCTTTGGCCGGCTTTCAGCCCGTTAGGCGCAGCTCTTCCCGGATGACCCGGCGCAGGGTTGCTTCCAAGGGCTCGCGCTTACTCTCCATGTGCTCTTGCAAGGCATCGTTGATCATGCTTTGGTAGTTACCTCCTCCGGCCTCTTCCACAATCCCGCGAAACCAGGCCATGATGTCGGCATCGATGCGAATGGTAATGCGCTCCTTGTTTCCGGTCTGGGGGATGACGGGGCCGCGTTTGGCCTTGCTAAAATCAAACCCCTCCTTCGTCTTCATGGCTCACCCCTCGTAAAGTTTGCGTTCCCATCTTTCTGCCCGGCGGGCGCTGCTGCTGCGCTGATTGTCGCTTTGTGAGTGGCCACCCAGTTTTTGAGTACATCGTCCACACGAGATTGCCATCCGTTGCCGGTGGCCCGGAATGCATCCACCACGTCGCGTGAAAGGCGGATGGTGATCCGCTCCTTGGTGGGGGCCTTTTGCGCACCGCGTACGCCGAGCTTGCGTGCAAGTGGCGGTGGCAACGAACTCGCCGGCTTGAAATGCCGGAAATCCTCTGCCGTCAATTCGCGCACTTCGCCCTCTTCATTTGTCAATGGTTTTCGGTTTCCCATGTCGTCTTGCCTCGCGCGCGTTGGCCTTACGAAAACTGATTATCCTGATACCATCAACAGTTTCAATGAAGCACAGCACATGCAGCCGATGCCCAAGATACCCGACGGCGATATGGCGCGTTTCCCCATAATCACAACGGGCATCAATCGTAAAATCGGCTGTACTGAAGTCGAATGTGACCGCATCCTCGAACGAAAGCCCGCGCTCCTGGATGTTCTTCAGGTTCTTGTTCGGGTCAAAGGTGACCTTCATCCATCAAATGCCGCCTTGTGGCCATCTTGATCTGGAATTGGAATCAGCCGGTCAAGCGCATCTCTTCCCGAATGACCCGGCGCAGGGTCGCTTCCAAGGGCTCGCGCTTACTCTCCATGTGCTCTCGCAAGGCATCGTTGATCATGCTTTGGTAGTTACCCCCTCCGGCCTCTTCCACAATCCCGCGAAACCAGGCCATGATGTCGGCATCGATGCGAATGGTGATGCGCTCCTTGTTTCCGGTCTGGGGGATGACGGGACCACGACGACCATTGCTGAAATCATATTCCTCCTTCATGGCTCATTCCCCGTATTGCCTGCGTTCGTTGTTGGTTGCGCGTCGCGCGGAGATGATGCGAATGTTTTTGCCACGGTAGGTGTAGACGACAACCAGTATGTGACCGAGGAGATCAATCCCGATATTGACAAATCGTTCCTCGTCGGTTGATGTGTCCTCCGCGATGGTCACAGACAGAGGATCGTTCAACGCGGTGGCTGCATCCGCAAAGGACACTCCGTGCTTCTCCACGTTCGTCATGGCCTTCGTCTTGTCCCACTCGATGTCCATGGCAGGGACTATACATACAAACGTACATATTATCAACCAAAAAATTTCCGTCGACACCACCACCACGAATGGCGCGCGGCCCGAGCGGGGGGCCGCGAAAACTCCCCGGCACGCGGTGGTTATCGGTCATCCGTCCTTGTCACGGGCGACATGTTTGTCCCGACAAATTGATTCGCCACAAACAACCTGGGATTCCACCGCAACCAGGCTTGCACGCAAAGCCTCCGGCAGTCGCCTTGGTCGGAAATGGGCATCGATGCAGGCAACGCGCACCACGGCACGAATCAGCACCTCCCGATCGACCACACGCACAATCTCCTGGGAAAAGTGCACTGAAGCCCGTCGGATCGTCTCCATACGCGTGACGACCTGCAAGGCATCATCCATGCGCGAAGGTCCCTGAAAGGCGATCTCCATGTGCGCGACGGCAAACATCAAGCCGGTTTCGCGATACCAGCGCCCCTGATCGATGCCACGGGCACGCAGCCACTCGGTGCGGCCACGCTCCATGAAGCGCAGATAACCGGCATGGTAGACGACACCGGCGGCGTCGGTGTCTTCGTAATAGACGCGCACCGGCCAGTGGTGGGGGTTCGTGGTCATTTACAGCAACGTTCCCTGATGCGGGTGTCCAAGATGCGCATAGGCGGCGGCGGTGGCACGCCGGCCACGCGGCGTGCGATCGAGAAACCCCTCCTGCAACAGGTAGGGCTCGATCACATCCTCGATCGTGTCGCGCTCCTCGCCGATCGCCGCCGACAGGGTTTCAAGCCCTACCGGACCACCGGCGAACTTGGCGATGATCGTTTCCAGCAGGCGGCGATCCATGCCATCAAGCCCCTTGGCATCGACTTCGAGCTGCCACAGGGCGTGGTCGGCCAGCGCGCGATCGATGCGTCCCTGGCCGCGCACCTGGGCAAAGTCGCGCACCCGCCTGAGCAGGCGCAGGGCCACGCGCGGCGTGCCGCGGGCACGACGGGCGATCTCCTCGGCGCCATCGTCGCCTACCACCGTGCCGGAGATTTTGGCGCTGCGCTTGACGATGCGGGTCAGCTCGGCAACGGTATAGAACGCCATGTGCCCGAGAATGCCGAAACGGTCGCGCAACGGGGTGGTGAGCATGCCGGCGCGGGTGGTGGCGCCGGCGAGGGTGAAGCGGGGGAGGTCGATGCGCACCGACCGCGCCGATGGCCCTTCGCCGATCATGATATCGAGCTGAAAATCCTCCATTGCCGGGTAGAGAATTTCCTCCACTGCCGGATTGAGGCGATGAATCTCGTCGACGAAGAGCACATCGCCCGGGTTCAGGTTGGTGAGCAGGGCGGCCAGATCCCCGGCCTTGACGATCACCGGCCCGGAGGTGGCGCGCAGACTGGCCCCCATCTCTGCCGCCAGGATGTGTGCCAGGGTGGTCTTGCCCAACCCCGGCGGACCGAAGAGCAGCACATGATCGAGCGGTTCCGAGCGCGCGCGTGCCGCCTCCAGAAACACCCGCAGGTTGCCCTTGAGCTTTTCCTGACCGATGAACTCTTCGAGGCGTCGCGGGCGCAAAACCGCCTCGCCACCGCCGTTGTCGTCGGCTTCGGGTTGGGTGGAGATCAGCCGTTCTGGAGGGGGAGGGGGGTGCATGCGCCAAGGGTCGCATGTTTTTGGTGGTTGGTCACGGATCCCAGGTCGCGCAGCAGGGCAATCGCACTTGGAATTGGCATTTTGCCGTGAAAGGGCACTTTCATTAAAAGTGGTTGGGGGGTCCGGGGGGAGGCTTAAGCCTGCCCCCCGGTGGGGTTCGGGGCGAAGCCCCGAGATTTTTTTGCCTTT
>PEAJ01000247.1 GCA_002753495.1 Magnetococcales bacterium HA3dbin3
TTTAAGCGCCGGCCGTCGCCCTGACAACCGTGGCCGGCCGGACCAGAAAGCGCGCGTTTGCCGCTGACGGCGTTATGATGGAGTGGTTGCGTCGTCGGCGTAAAGGTTAATTCCAAATCCGAAGGGAGTGTGACGTATGGCCGATCCAATCCGTGTAGCGGTCACCGGGGCTGCGGGGCAGATTTCGTACAGCATGCTTTTTCGTTTGGCGTCGGGAGAGATTTTTGGCAAGGAGCGGCCGGTCGAGTTGAGGTTGCTGGAGATTCCCCCGGCCATGGGCACCCTGGCCGGGGTGGTGATGGAACTTGACGACTGCGCCTTCCCCCTCCTGAAGGACATTGTTGCCACCGACAATCCGGAGGTGGCTTTCGATGGCATTAATTGGGCGCTGATGGTCGGGTCGCGTCCGCGCGGACCGGGCATGGAGCGTGCGGACCTGATCAAGGTCAACGGCCCGATCTTTGTTGGCCAGGGCAAGGCCCTGAACAAGGCTGCCTCCGATGTGCGGATTTTGGTGGTGGGCAACCCCTGCAACACCAACTGCCTGATCGCAATGAACAACAGCGACGTGCCGGCCGATCGCTTCCAGGCGATGATGTCCCTCGACCAGAATCGTGCGCGGACGATGCTTGCCAAGAAGGCCAACGTTCCTTTGACCCAGGTCACCAACGTCACCATCTGGGGCAACCACTCCAACAATCAGTATCCGGATTACGAGAATGCCCGCATCAAGGGCAAGCCGGCGCCGGAGGTGATCAACGACGAGCAGTGGTTGAAAGAGACCTTCACCAAGGATGTCCAGAATCGTGGCGCGGCGGTGATCAAGGCACGTGGCGCCTCCAGTGCCGCCTCCGCCGCCAATGCTGCCCTGGATGGGGTCAAGCGTACCCTTACCGCGACGCCGGCCGGTGATTGGTTCACCTCGGCCATCTGCTCCAAGGGGGAGTATGGCGTCGACAAGGGGTTGATCTTTGGTTACCCCCTGCAGGGCAAGGGCGACGGGACGATGAAGGTGGTCGAAGGGTTGCCCATCTCCGCCGCCGGCAAGGTCAAGTTTGACCTGGTCCTGAACGAGCTGCGTTCGGAGCGGGAGGTGGTGAAGGATCTGTTGCGCAAGTAGTTCCCGGCGGCCTGATCGGTCGTTTGGGTAGGTTGTTTCGGGGGGGCCGTGTGGCCCCCCCGTGCCTTTCGGAGGGCGGCTTGAGAAGCGAGGAAACCCGGATGAAGTTCGTCATCTTTCTGGGGGACGGCATGAGCGACCGCCCCCTGCCGGAGTTGGGTAACAAAACCCCCCTGATGGTGGCCAAGACCCCCCATCTCGATCGCATGGTGCGTGAGGGGATCGGCGGCTGGTCGCTCAACACGCCCGAGGGGTACTATCCGGGCAGCGACATTGCCAACCTGGGCGTCCTTGGTTACGACGTTCGGAGCGGGTACACCGGGCGGAGTCCGCTGGAGGCGGCGGCGATGGGGGTGACGTTGCAGCCGGAGGATGTGGCCTTTCGCTGCAATCTGGTCTCCTTGAGCGAGGACTTTCAGGTGATGGCTGACTTTGCCGCCGATCACATCTCCACCGCCGAGGCGACGGAACTCATCCATTTCGTCAACGAGAAGCTGGGCAACGACCAGCTCAGTTTTTATCCGGGTGTCAGCTATCGCCATCTGTTGGTCTGGCACGGCGGCGGCGAGCAGCTGCGTTGCACACCGCCGCATGACATCTCCGACCGCGCCATTGCCGGATACCTGCCGGTTGGAACGGACGCGGCATTGATCGCCCGCCTGATGCAGGATTCCTGGACAATCCTGCCCGAACATCCCATCAATCAAAAACGCCGCGCCGCCGGACGCAAGCCGGCCAACAGCATCTGGCTCTGGGGACAGGGGCGTCGGCCGGGCCTGACGCCGTTGCGGGAGAAATTTGGCATCAGCGGGGGGATGATCTCCGCCGTCGACCTGATGCGTGGCATCGCCGTGCACATCGGCATGGAGGTGATGCACGTCCCCGGGGCGACCGGCTGGATCGACACCGACTATCAGGGCAAGGCCGCTGCCTGTCTGGAAGGGCTGACACGCCACGACCTGATGTTTGTTCACGTCGAGGGAATCGACGAATCAGGCCACGCCGGACGGCTGGATTACAAGATCAAGGCGATTGAGGACTTCGACGCCCAGGTGGTTGGTGCTGTCCTGGATGGGCTGGCCGCGCGCGGCACACCGTTTCGTGCCCTTGCCCTGCCTGACCATCCGACCCCCATTGCCACCAAGACCCACAACTCCGACCCGGTGCCTTTTGCCCTGTTCGGCAGCGGCATTGTCGCTGATCACAACCACGCCTACGACGAAGGGTTGCTGCAGAGCGGCAGCCACGCCTTCAACCCCGGACACGACATGTTGCCGGCCATTCTGACCTGGCCCGGGTCAGGGCCCCGCTACGCCACCCCCCCCCGGAAGGAGACTTGAAAACGCCCAAGGCAATGACCCCGGCTCCAGGTCTCTTCCGAACATTTTCGGACAAACCCCCAAGGGAAGAGACGCGGGGACGATCCTTGCCGGGGTGGAGGGATCAGGAGGCCTTCCGGGCGGTCTGCTTGCGGATCACCTCCTGCAGGCGCCGCATGGGGGCCGGGAGCTTCTCGGCGGTGGTTGCAAGGAGGAAATTATCCAACCCACCGGCGCGATCGATCGTGCGCATGGCTCTGGTCGAGAGCGCGGCATGAACGAAACGTCCCAACACCACGCTGAAGACGGACTTCTGTTGGACGTTGGCCATCCATTTCCGTTTGGTCTTGCGGTTGGAATGGGATACCTTATGCCCAGTGAGGGGAGGCTTGTCGCCTAGCGTCAGTTTTCTGGCCACGGAAACTCTCTCAAGGTGTGGAGAAGTTGAATCAGGTCTCGCATCGGCGCGGGACTATAGCGGATGGTTGGCCTGATCACAAGGGAGGGCGGAAAATCCGCCCCCGGTGCGCGGATGGAGCAAGACCAGGAAGGGTGGAGGACGTGGCATGAGCGGCATCGATACGACGAGAAAGATGGCTGATTTGATTCAAGAATTCCCGGAGGTTGGGGTGATTTTGTCCGAGATGGGGATCGAATGTGGCAACTGTCTTGCGTCGCAGGTGGATACCTTGGAAGATGTGGCGAGAATGTATAAGCTTGACATGGAACAGCTCTTGCTGAAAATGCGTGAATATGCCGGCCAAGGGCGGTAAACAGGGGCCATGGGGCTTTGCGCCCTGTCGTCGTTGGTCGCGTGGGCGTGGCGTTGGGCCTGGTTGGCGTTTGCGGTCTGGCCTTTTAGTTTTGGAGTGTGGCAGGGTTGTCATGACACCGGGGATTGGGTTGGCAGGGCCTATGTTGC
>PEAJ01000248.1 GCA_002753495.1 Magnetococcales bacterium HA3dbin3
GCAATGGCCGTGGCTGGGGCTGCTGCTGCCGCTGCCGCTGCTGGTTTATCGCTTCTGGCCGGCAAGCGGCGGGATGGCCGGTCAAGCGCTGTGGGTGCCGTTTTTTCACCAGCTTGCGCGGGAAACGACCCCGGCGGGGACGCGCCGGAAACCCATGGCCTGGGGTCGCCTGCTGGTTGCCGGCTTGATCTGGCTGCTGCTGATCGGCGCCGGCATGCGCCCGCAGTGGCTGGAAAAACCGGCCCTGCAACCCTCAACCGGCCGCGACCTGCTGCTGGCGGTCGACCTCTCGGAGAGCATGCTGATCAAGGATTTTGCCTGGCAGGGTCAACGCATCAACCGTCTGCAAGCGATCAAGGTGGTGGCAGAGCCCTTTATTCGGCGCCGAACGGGCGATCGACTGGGGTTGATCCTCTTTGCCGATCATGCCTATCTGCAAACCCCCCTGACCTTCGACTTGGAGACGGTCGCGACAATGCTTGGCGAGGCCGAGGTCGGGCTTGCCGGCAAAATGACCGCCATCGGCGAAGGGATTGGTCTCGCGGTCAGGCGTCTGCGCGAACGCCCACAGCAGGGACGTGCCCTGATTCTGCTCACCGACGGTGCCAACACCGCTGGTGCCGTCGATCCGCATCAGGCGGCGCGGCTGGCCGCCGCCGAGGGGGTGCGCATCTATCCGATCGGCGTCGGATCGACCAGGCCGATGCCGGTGGCGACCCTCCTCGGCACGCGCATGGTCAACCCGTCAGCGGATTTGGACGAACCAGGATTGCAGGAGATGGCGCGTCTGACCGGCGGGCGTTATTTTCGCGCGGCGGACACGGCGGCGATGGAAGAGATCTATCGCGAACTTGACCGTCTGGAGCCCACCCTTTCCGATCCGGAGTCGTTCATGCTGCGCAGCGAGCTGCACCCTTGGCTGCTCGGGCCGGCGCTGCTGCTGACCTTCCTGCTGGCGTTTGCGATCGCGCGGCCTGGGTGGCGATTGCGGGAAAGGTGGGGATACGACTGAAACGGAAGTGAAAAACTTGGGTGTTGCAAGGAGCGCGCGAGGCAGCCAACGAAGTTGCCGCTTGATATGGAATTGGAATAAGTGCCAGGTGACGTGTATGTACAAGCCCATCGTCAGACGATGTCGTCTAGACCTACGTTTAGGGCGTCGGCTACCCGCTTCATGATGCGGATGGAACCATCCTTATGGCCGTTTTCGATCTCGGAAAGGTAGGCGCGGGAGGTGTCGGTCTTTTCCGCCAGGCTCTGCAAGGTCAAGCCACGAAATTCCCGCCAGACCCGAAGGGGGGACTCCCCGTCGAAAATGCGGTCAGCGAAAGCGGCGGGCATCAACTCCTCCTCACTGCTGGCCAACTGTTCCTTGATGCGGTCGTAGCGGGCGACGTCGAAAGCCTCTTCATCCAAGGGCTGGCTACCAAAGCTGGCCTTGGGAATGGCAATGTAGTCCACGCCATCGATGGTGATGTTGAGAAAGGGACTCATGACACGGCCTTTCTATTGGTAGATCCCGCCTCGGGAACCAATCTCCAGAATCTCCAGGACGTTGCCATCCCGGTCGAAAATGACGCGCCAGTTGCCAACCCTGAGGCGGTAGCCATCACGCCCCCGCAGTTTACAAACATTTGTGGCCTGAGACGCTGGGTCCTCTGCATAGGCAACGATCTTCTGGCGAATCAGACCTGCCGCATTGGCAGGCATGCGCCGCAAGGCTTTGATGGCTTGTTTGCTGTAAGAGACCTTGATCACAGGTCAAAGTTACCCTATAGCGAACATGTTTTCAACCGAATCATCCTTGACGCTGAAACAGTTGCCGTCCATGAACGCAAACTGGCATGAGGCAGGGTTTCACTTCCTGCGCCCGGAGTGGCTGTGGGGGGTGCTGCCGCTGTTGATCCTCCTGCGCCGGCTGTGGCGCCATGCTGGCAGCGACCAGGCGTGGCGCCGGCTGTGCGACCCGCACCTGCTGTCGCACCTGCTGCGCGCGGGTGATCAACCTCCACGACGCGTCTGGTTCTGGCTGCTGGCCGCTGGACTGTCGGCGGCGATCCTCGCCCTCGCCGGCCCGACCTGGTCGCGGACACCGACCCCGCTGTTTCGGCCACAGGAGGCCCTGGTGGTGGTGCTCGACCTTTCGCGCTCGATGCTGGTGGGCGATGTGCCCCCCTCGCGACTGGAGCGGGCAAAACAGAAGCTTAACGACCTCCTGCAACGTCTGGGCGCCGGGCAGACCGGTCTGGTCGTCTTCGCCGGCACCGCCTTTGTCGCCGCGCCGCTCACCGATGATGTCAACACCATCCGCGCCCTGCTCGGCTCCCTGGAGCCGGAGCTGCTCCCGGTGCAAGGGAGTCTCCCACACCATGGCCTGGAGCAGGCGTTGCGGCTGCTTGAACGGACGGTGATCAACCAGGGGGCGGTGCTTCTGATCACCGATGGCGATGCCGCGCCGGCACGCTCCCTGGAGATGGCGCGACAGCTGGCCGCGCATGGCTATCGGCTCTCGGTTCTCGCGGTGGGAACGACGACCGGCGGACCGATCCCAGCCGCCGGTGGGGGATTCATCCACGATCGCCAGCAACGCCCGGTGATCGCCACCCTGGAGAGCGATGCACTGGCAACGCTGGCTCGGGTCGGCGATGGGGCGTTCGCCCTTTTGAGCACCGATGATCACGACCTCGACACCTTGCTCCCGGCACTCAAGCGCGGCGCCACCCTGGGGCCGGCGCGTTCGGCGCGTGCCACCGCCGCTGCCTGGGATGATCGGGGCCCCTGGCTGCTCTTTCTGATCGTGCCGCTCGCTGCTCTGGCTTTTCGCCGGGGATGGTTGCTCGGTGTCGGCGTGCTTGTGCCGCTGCTGTCACCGACATCGGCGCAGGCCTGGAGCTGGGATGATCTCTGGCTGCGGCCAGATCAACAAGGGCAAAGGGCACTCGAAGCCGGGGATGCCGCGCGCGCGGCCGGGTTGTTCACCGACCCCGCCTGGCGCGGCATGGCGCAGGCGCAAGCGGGGGACCCGGCGGCGGCCGAGACCTTTGGTCAGTGGCCGAGCGCCGATGGTTTTTACAATCGCGGCAATCTCCTGGCGCGGCAGGGGCATCTGCCGGAGGCGCTTCAGGCCTATGATGAGGCCCTGCAACGCGCGCCGACGATGGAAGATGCCAAGGTCAACCGCGGGTTGGTAGAGAAGGCGTTACAAAAGCAGCGACAGGAGCCACAACACCAGCAACAGGCGGCACAAGGAGGCAAAAAGAGCGAATCGGAGAAGGATCCGGCTGCTGGCACCGGCGCGAAAGGGTCGAGTCAGGAGGGAGAGCAAAACAGATCGACCCCAAACCAGCAACAAGCG
>PEAJ01000249.1 GCA_002753495.1 Magnetococcales bacterium HA3dbin3
TCGGTTCATGACCGGGGGCCTCGCGTGCCCGCAATACATCCAAGCCTCCTTTGCAGTACCGGGCAATCCACTCGTAGATCCGGCCACGAGTGAATCCAAGGGCTTTGATCATCGTTTCAGGTGATTTCCCGGCTTGAACTTGACGAACTGCCTGGATTCGGATGTCTTCTATAACCTCACGGTTCAGCTTGCGTCCATCGCGTCTGTCCATTTTCAATAATATTTTATTTTTCAAGGATTGAAAAAAACAAGTGAATTTATAGAAAATTCACCGGAAATACTTCGGTGAACGCCTGCTTTTTCTCGATCGCAAAAAACAACGCATTCCAAGGTAGACGCGGTTCAGACCGGCAACCGATCCACCAACGACGCAGCCAGACCGATGTAACTTTCCGGTGTCAACCGCAGCAGGGCTGCCCTGGCTGTTTCCGGGATCTCCAGTTCCTGGATGAAACCGATCAGGGTTTCCCGGGTGACATGCCGGTTGCGGGTCAATTCCTTGAGTCGTTCATAGGGTTCGGGGACGCCATGGCGACGCATGACGGTCTGGATCGGTTCGGCCAGCACCTCCCAGGCATCCTGCAAATCCCTGGCCAGACGTTGCGGATCGGCCTCCAGCTTGCCGAGTCCCTTCAGGGTGGCGTCGCATGCCAGCAGGGTATAACCGCAGGCGACACCCATGTTGCGCAACACCGTGGAATCGGTCAAATCCCGTTGCAACCGGGAGAGTGGCAGTTTGGCTGCCAGATGTCCCAGGATCGCATTGGCCATGCCGAGATTGCCTTCGGAATTTTCAAAATCGATCGGGTTGACCTTGTGCGGCATGGTGGAGGATCCCACCTCGCCGGCCTTGGTTTTCTGACGAAAGTAGCCCATGGAGATGTAGGTCCAGAGATCCCGGTCGCAGTCGAGCAGGACGGTATTGAAGCGGCTCAGGGCTTGAAACAGCTCCGCCATGCCGTCATGGGGTTCGATCTGGGTGGTAAAGGTCTGGTGTGTCAATCCCAGTCCCTGGACGAAACGTTCCGACAATCCCGGCCAATCCACCTCCGGGCAGGCCACCACATGGGCGTTGAAATTGCCGACGGCGCCGTTGATCTTGCCGGGAATCGGTGTGGCCGCGAACACCTCGCGTTGCCGGTGCAGACGCGCCGCCACATTGGCCATCTCCTTGCCGAGGGTGGTGGGGGTGGCCGGTTGACCGTGGGTGCGGGCCAGCATGGCCAGATTCCGATGTTGCCGCGCCAGCTCCGCAATTCCCCGGATCACCCGATCCATGACCGGCAGCAGTATCTCCTGGCGTGCCTCCTGCAGCATCAGACCGTGCGCCAGATTGTTGATATCCTCCGAGGTGCAGGCAAAATGCAGAAACTCCGCAAAGGGTGCCACCGGTGTGCCAGCGATCCGCTCCTTGAGAAAGTATTCCACCGCCTTGACATCATGATTGGTGGTTGCCTCGATTGCCTTGACCCGCCGGGCATCCTCTTCCGAAAAATCGGAGACGATCGCGGCCAGCATCTCCCGGGTCTTTTTGCCAAAGGGTGGAATTTCGGGGATGTTCACCTCGTCGGCCAGGGTTTCCAGCCAGCGCAGCTCTACCTGCACCCGGAAGCGGATCAGACCAAACTCCGAAAATGTTTTCCGCAGGTCGGCAACTTTGCTGCCATAACGACCATCCAGGGGCGAGATGGCGGTCAATGCGTTGAGATCCATTCCCGTCGCTCTCCTTTCCAGACAAGCCAAAACATGTCGAGGCTGCGCATGGCAACCAGGCTGTGGGTCCCGGCGATCTTGCCGGCTTTTCATTTATATTCCTCCCACCATGCCCAGGACAAAGCGTAAAACGTCGCCAACAGGATATTTTCTATTGTCGCCTCGCATCCATCTTGAATCTGGAATTGGAATCAAGCCACCAAGCAATTTTGAACAACAGCGCAACAGGCAGCAGCACCACACAGCCGAACCGACCCTGCACCCTGTCGTTCCGCTTCGAATGGGCACTGCTGCCTGTCCATGATATCCGAACCTGATACAACGCCATCAGGCCGATTTGTGGAACCTTTCCCTAAAAATTCTCGAACTCGTCATCCTTGCCGCCGTGCGCATCCTGCATGTCCAGATTGACGCCGGATGCCGATCCCTTGCCCGCAGGAGCCGGTTTTTTGGCTGCCGGTTTTTTGGTTGCCGGCTTGGCATGCGTCAGTTGCAAGGGCGGGGCTTTGTGATTGCCGGGAGCGGCAGGTGCCGGCTTCCTCTTGGCAACCGAGGCAGAGCGTGAACCCTCACCGATCCGGAAGAAGCTGATGGCCTGGGCCAACAATTCTGCCTGGGCGGAAAGCTCTTCGGCGGTGGCGGCCATCTCTTCCGAGGCGCCGGCATTTTGTTGAATCACCTGGTCCAATTGCTGGATGGCGGTGTTGATCTGTTGGGCACCCAGGGTTTGCTCCTGGCTGGAGGAGGCGATGCCCTGCACCAGCTCGGCGGTCTTGCGGATATCCGGGACCAGCTTGCTGATGATGGTGCCGGCCTTTTCCGCAACCTGGACGCTGGAGGAGGAGAGCTGGCTGATTTCACCGGCAGCCATCTGACTGCGTTCCGCCAGTTTGCGCACCTCTGCGGCCACCACCGCGAACCCTTTGCCATGTTCGCCGGCGCGTGCGGCCTCAATGGCCGCATTCAGGGCCAGCAGGTTGGTTTGCCGGGCGATCTCTTCGATAATACTGATCTTGCTGGCAATTTCCTTCATCGCGGTCACGGCTTCGTTCACCGCGTTGCCACCCTCTTCGGCATCCTGGGAGGCCTGGCGGGCGATCTTTTCCGTGGCCTGGGAGGTTTCGGTATTGTTGGAGATGTTGGAGGCCATCTGCTCCATGGCGGCGGAGGTCTCCTCGACCGAGGCAGCCTGTTCGGTGGTGCCCTGGGAAAGATTCTGGGCGCCATCGGAGAGTTCGTTGCTGCCGGCGGCCACGTGGTCGGAGGCGTTACGCACATCATTGACCACATCCCGCAGCTTCTCCAGCATGCCACGCATCGCTTCGGCCAGTTGGCCCACCTCATCCTTCTGGCGCAAATCAATGGTTGCCGTCAAATCCCCATCGGCAATCGTCCGGGCAAAGGTGACACCCTTGAGCAGCGCCGAGACGATGGCGTTGGTGATGACAAAGGCGACCACAAGACCCAGAATGATGGCCAAAATGCTGCCGGTGGCGATCATGGTGTTGGCCGAGGTGATCTGGCGCTGCATTTTTTCTTCTTGATTTTTGATGGCTTCATCGACAACTTTACCGACTTCACCAGCAGCGGTCCCCATGTTCTTGAAGACTTCCGCCTGTTTTTGCA
>PEAJ01000250.1 GCA_002753495.1 Magnetococcales bacterium HA3dbin3
CTTGAAATGATCAACATCGATGAGGATTGCCGACAGCGGCACGTTGCCCTGTCGCGCGCCACGCCCCCACTCCTGGCGCAGGAATTCGTCCAACCGCCGCCGATTGGGTATGCCGGTCAGACCATCAAGGGTGGCGATTTTTTTCAGCAGGTCACTCTTCAGCTTGAGCTCGATGTGCGCCCTGACCCTGGCGCGCAGGAGAAAGGGCCGGACCGGCTTGGTGACATAATCCACCCCCCCGGCCTCAAAACCGATCGCCTCATACTGCTCCTCACCCATGGCCGTTACAAAAATGACGGGAATCTCCCGCGTCACCGGGTGCTCCTTCAGACGACGGCACACCTCGTAGCCATCCATCTCCGGCATCACCACGTCGAGCAGAATGAGATCGGGCCGCTTCCCTTCCGCCAACTCCACCACACGGGCAGGCTGGGTCGAGAACAGGACGCGGTAGTCGGGTCGAAGAATTTTGGCAAGAATTTCAATGTTGTTCGGTTCGTCATCGACCACCAGGACGACCGGTTCCGCTTGCGGATGATCCATGTTACCCCGCCCCCGTACTCACCAGCTCCCCCGGCGCACTGCCGCCCCGGCGCACCATCACCCGCCGGCGGCCATGATACCGGCATCGCGGGATGGATGGTAAGGCCAAAAACAGCTCTCAGGCTTTCTCCGGGCGTTGCCCGTCCGCGCGTTGGCGTATCCCGGAGAGAATCTCCGCCCCGCGCGCAAAATCAAGGGCGTTCAGACACGCCTCCAGCTGGTCGACGACTTCCTGACTGCCCCGCTGGATCAGCATCCCTTTCAGCTCCGTGAAAAGCTCGCGCGCCTGCAGGTCCTGATCCATCAACAGGCCCTGCAATGCGTCGAGGCGCATGCGTCCCGCTTCGTCCGGCCCGGCCGACCCCTCCACCGCAACCGGCTCCCCCCTCCCCTCCCCGCCAACGGCCACCGGCACGACGACCGCATCAGCAAGCCAATCGCCGATCGCCCCCAGAAGTTGGCGCATCTCGGAACCCAACAGCTCAAGGCCGGCGATGCAACGGGACAGATCGTTGCCGCGCGCCGCCTCCTCAATCTCAGCGGCCAGGGTGGCAATCCTGCCCGCCGCGATGTTGCCGGACGAACCCTTGATGCCGTGCGCCAGCCGGCGGATGCCATCCACATCCCGTTGTTCCAACACGGATTGAATGTCGGCATCGAGACCGACGTAACGGCTGGTAAAACCCGCCAACAACCTGCGCAGCAGAGGCTGATCCCCCTCCAGGCGTTCCAACACCTCGTCCAGGTCGATGCCGGGCAGCGTGCCATCGGCCTGTCTCCCCGAACCGGCCGGGGCAACCAATGTGTCGACCATAACCTCCGGCCGCCCCCGATCGACCCCGGAATCCCGCGACGGCATCCCGGATCGAGGCGCCGTTGCCACCACTGTACGGTCAGGGCTGACCGGCGACAGCGTGGGGGAGGCCATGACAACCGATCCCTTTCTCTCGGCCAAAACAGGGGCGATCGCGTCGGCAAGCGTCTGGAACAACAATCCTACCTTGATTGGTTTGGTCAGGTAACCGTTCATCCCCAGGGCGCGGCAGCGATCCTGTTCGCTCTTGAGGGCATGGGCGGTCATGGCAATGATCGGCAATTTCTCCGCCGGAATCGCCTCGCGAATACGCTGCGTCGCCTCGTAGCCATCCATGACCGGCATCTGCAAATCCATGAGCAGGCCATCAAACATCTCGTGCCGATTCAGGACGCGCTCCACGGCTTGTGATCCGTTCATCGCCCGCTCGACCTCAGTCCCCGCCTTGCCCAGAATCCCCTCGGCCACCTGCCAGTTGATTTCGTGATCCTCGACGACAAGAACCCTCGCCCCAAAAAGCGACGCCCGATGCGCATCGAGCGTCTGCGGGCGTGGCTGCCGCGGCTGGCCTGGATCCTTCCCAGGCGCTTCGGCACCCCCTTTGACCGTCTCGTCGATCTCCCTGGTGAAGGGCAGGACAAAGGAAAACTCGCTGCCGACACCCGGTGTGCTGGTCACGGCAATGTCGCCGCCCATCAGGGTAACCAGACGTTTGCAAATCGCCAACCCGAGACCGGTACCACCATAGTTGCGCGTGGTCGACACATCGGCCTGGGAGAAGGCCTGAAAGAGCGTGCCAACCTGCTCCGCGGAAAGACCGATGCCGGTATCCTTGACCGAAAAGCGCAGCCGAATGGTGCCACCAACATCACCGACCGCTGCAACCTGAAACACGATGCTTCCGGTGTGGGTAAACTTGACGGCATTGGTCCCCAGGTTGAGCAGCACCTGTTCCAAACGCAGCGCGTCCCCATTCAGAGTGGCGGGCAGCGCGTTGGCAACGACCAGGGAGAGTTCCAACCCCTTTTCGGCCGCGCGTGGCACGACAATCCCATGGACCCGGTCGAGAACCGCGCGCAGGTTGAAGGGTTGGCGTTCCAGCTCCAGGCGTCCGGCCTCAATCTTGGAAAAATCCAGGATATCGTCGATGATGCCGAGCAAATGTTCCGCCGCAATCTGAATTTTCGCCATTTGCGTGCGTTGTTCAGGATCAAGGTCGGATTGCGCGAGCAGGTAGCCCATACCGATGATGGTGTTCATCGGCGTGCGAATCTCATGGCTCATGTTGGCAAGGAAAATACTCTTGGCACGATTGGCCTGATCGGATGCCTCCTTGGCCTCCCGCAAGGCCCTTTCATTGCGCTTGCGGTCGGTGATGTCACGAATCACCGCCGAAAAAAAGCGTTCCCCCTCGGTGGTCACCCAGGAGCTTAGGGACATTTCGATCGGCACCTCGTGACCATCCTTGTGCATGCCGGCCAATTCGGTCATCTGGCTGATGAGCGGACCACGCCCCCCGCGGTCCAGGCAGCGCTGGAACCCCCACTGATGCGCCGACCCATACCGTTTGGGCACCAAGAGGCCAAGCTCGCCTCCGATCGCCTCTCCTTCCGTATAGCCAAACAGCCGACTGGCCCCTTCGTTCCAGAAAACGACCATCTGACGCTGATCGACGGCAACAATGGCATCACGAATGGAGGTGGTGACCGAGCGAAAACGCTCCTCGCTTGCCTGCAGCAGGGAGAGGGTTTTTTCGTGCCGGGTGATCTCTTGGCGCAGCTCACGGTTGGTTTCCGCCGCCGCGGCGATGGTCTCCTCAAGCGAACGCAGCATCGCCTTGCGCGGGGTGATGTCGCGCAGATAAGCAGTAAAAAAGGTTGAGTCACGACCAGGGGTGACAGTGATCGCCACTTCGGTTGGGATCTGCTCACCCTTGGCGTTCTGCGACACCAACTCGACGTGTCG
>PEAJ01000251.1 GCA_002753495.1 Magnetococcales bacterium HA3dbin3
ATTGGCGGTACAATCAATCCCAGGTAACGACGTTGCTCACCTCTTGCGACAACGCAGGGCGTTTGTTACCGTCGCCCAGGGATTTGGCCGATGGTGCGATCACATCCCCCGGGGTTCGATCCCACCGCCTTTTGCCTGAAATCACCCGCGGGGCGGGCCGTTCATGACCGGCCACCCTCTTTCGTGGCATGCCGCCGCCCGCGCCGCGCCTGCCGTCGGGCCTCGCCCCGCAGGTCAGGAATCGACGTGGCGGGACGATTTTCCGTCACAACCAGAACAAAGGAAGGGCCACAAGCCGTGCAACACACCCTGCCGAAAAGAGCACCCGCGCCGATCGTCCGCCGACGCATCCGCCTGATCGGACTGGTCGGCGTGGTCGTTGCCGGCTGTGTCGCCGGCAAACCGGCAACCCCCCCGATCACCACGCAGCCGGATTCTCCCCCGGCAAAACCGATCGCCAGTTTCGGACCCGTGCTCGCCTGCGTCGACCAGCTCCTCCTCGCGCATGGCCGGCAGGGAATCCGGATCGTAAACCAGGGCATCGTCGATGACTCCGGTCAGGGGCGACCTGAAGCCGGGGAGATCGTGACCACGACCATCGCCGCTCTGTCGGCCAGGAGTCACGCCTTCACGCCAATCGATCCGCCCACGCCGGAGTCGACAGGCAGCAACCCCGCGGCGCCCATCCACAATCTTCGTGGACTCCTGACGCCTTCGACCCCAAAAGCCGATGCCGCCGCCCCGACGCCACCAAGCGCCACCCCGGCCAGAAATCAGGCCATGCCTCTCTTGGCCCTGGAGCTGGCCATCGACAGTTCGTCATCCTCCGGAAAGTCCCTTCCTCCGGTCACGACGAAAAACACCCTGTCCGCCTCCAACAACACCACCGGCGTGATCGAAAAGGCCGGCATCCTCCTCAACATCCCCCTGGATCGCGACCCCGCCACCAGCGTCGGGCTGCGTCCTTTGATCGAACTCTCCCTGATCGAGGGCCTCGGGCGTCTGAGCCGGGTTCCCTACTGGAAGTGTCTGGATGTTCCGGCAACCGCGCCGGAGATCCGGCAACAGGTTCGGGAGTGGTACGAGCACATGCCGATCCGGGAACGCACCACCCGGGCGCAGACGATGCTCCAGGGATCCGGTTACCTGGCATCGGAGTACAAACAGGGCATTCTCGACGAGGAGAGTCGCCTCGCCATCAGCCGCTACCAATCCGACAACGGTCTGATTGCCGATGGCCGGGTCACCCTTGACCTTTACGATCGCCTCCTGAACTCGGACTGGTCGCCCGCCCGCGACAAGAGTGGCGCAAGCGAGACCGCTCCTGCCGCCAATGCCGCTGAACCGGCTTCGGTTGCCCCCCTCACCCTGAAACTGACGACCACCCACGGCAAGAAGCCGGTCGTTCATGTCGGCGAGAAGCTCCAGCTCATCGCCACGCTCACCGACACCGCTCACCTGTACTGCTTCTATCAGGATCATACCCGGGCGATCATGCGCATCTTCCCAAACCGCTTTCGCTCCGACCCGCGCGTTGCCGCCGGCGAAAAGGTTACCTTACCACAAGAGGATTTCAACCTGCGCATGGACCAGCCCGATGTCAGCGAGCGGGTTTTGTGCCTAGCCTCGCGGCGTGCGGTCGATGCCACCCTCTCGCCCCGGCTCTACCCCGAGGATTTGACGCCGATGGCGACGCGATCGCTCGAAGAGATTCGCGCGGCATTCGGCAAAGCCGATGACCATCTCGCCGACGACACCGTCACCGTCACGGCCATCCCCTAGGATCGACTCAAAGGGGCGCCTCCGGAGGTGATACACGATCGCATGTCGGGGCCAGGATCAACCATCGGGAAGGGGGTTGATCAGCGCGGCGGCTGCATCGGCCTCATGACCGCGGATGATGACCCGCGACCCTTGAACCTCCAGCCGTCGCTGCGCAAACAGACGCACCGCCAGCGGAAAAATGCGATGCTCCTGCTGTAAAATACGCGCAGCGAGGGCGGCGGCGTCATCCCCCGGCAGGATCGGCACCACCGCCTGCGCAACGATCGGCCCGGCATCAACATCCTCGACGACAAAATGCACCGTCGCACCGGAAAAACGCACCCCGGCATCAAGGGCACGCTGCTGCACGTGCAACCCGGGAAAAGCAGGGAGCAAGGCCGGGTGAATATTCAGCAGCCGGCCACGATAATGGCGCACAAACCAGGGCGTGAGGACGCGCATGAAGCCGGCCAGACAAACCAGCTCCACCTGCGCCGCATCCAGGGCGGCGGCCAATGCCTGCTCGAAGCTGGCGCGATCGGGAAAGGCACGATGGTCGATGACCTGGGTGGGAATGCCCGCCCTCCCGGCGCGTTGCAGACCAAAGGCCCCGGGCTCATTGCTGATGACGAGCACGATGCGTCCGGGAATGGTGCCATCGGCGCTGCGATCGATCAGCGCTTGCAGGTTGGAACCACCGCCGGAGATGACCACCCCGTAACGGAGAAGGGCATCAGTCATTGATCCGCACCTGGCCGGAAGCATCGCCGCGCGCGACCACCTGGCCGATCACCCACGCCTGTTCGCCGGATTGATGCAGCTGGGCAAGCGCCGACTCGACATCCGCTGCCGCCACCACCGCCACCATGCCGATGCCACAGTTGAAGGTGCGCAACATTTCGTCGCGTTCGACCCGGCCCAGCTCCTGGATGAGGTCAAAGATTGCCGGTCTCGGCCAGCTGCGCGCCTGAATTTCCACCCGCACGTTCGCCGGCAAAATGCGCGGGATGTTGTCCCAAAACCCGCCGCCGGTGATGTGCGCAAGCCCCTTGATCACAATCCGGGTATGCAGATCAAGCAGCGAGCGGACGTAGATGCGCGTCGGGGCCAGCAGGGCCGCGCCCAGGGTCCCGCCCTGAAACGGGGCGTCAAGACCGGGGCCGTGCGGCGGCAGCACCAGCCGGCGAATGAGCGAATAGCCGTTGGAATGAGGGCCGGAGCTGGCCACGCCGATGAGAAGGTCCCCGGCAACGATGTGCCGACCATCAATCAGACGCGGCCGATCGACGATCCCGACGGCAAACCCGGCCAGATCGTACTCGCCAGGGGGGTAGAAATCCGGCATCTCGGCCGTCTCGCCACCAATCAGGGCACAACCCGCCTGCCGGCACCCCTCGGCAATGCCGCCGATCACCGTCGCGGCGATTCCGGAATCGAGGCGTCCGGTGGCGAAATAGTCGAGGAAAAAGAGCGGTTCCGCCCCCTGCACCACCAGGTCGTTCACCGACATCGCCACCAGGTCGATGCCGACGCTGTCGTGGCGTCCGAGG
>PEAJ01000252.1 GCA_002753495.1 Magnetococcales bacterium HA3dbin3
GATTGACACCAGCATCCGCGCCCTTATCCATCGTGTCGCCGGCCTTGGCGATCTGTCACATGCGTCGGTGGTCTATGCCCGCGATGGACGTTTTGCCTTTGTCTTTGGTCGGGATGGGGGCTTAAGTCGCGTCGATCTGCTCAGCGGCCAGATCACCCACCGCGTCGTGCAGGCCGGCAACAGCATCGGCGGCGCCATCTCCCAGGATGGTCGCCTGGTGGCGGTGGCCAACTACGAGCCGGGTGGGGTTCGGATCTTTTCCAGCACCGACCTTACGCCGATGGCCGACATCCCGGCCATAAGCGCCGACGGCCGACACTCAAAGGTGGTCGGGATTGCCGATGCACCGGGACAGCGCTTCATCTTCAGCCTCTATGACACCGGTGAAATCTGGATCGCCGACCTCGCCACCCCGACCGCGCCAACGCTCACCAAATTCACGCAAATCGGTCGCCAACCCTATGATGGTTTGATCACGAGCGATGGGCATTTCTACATCGCTGGTCTATTCGGCGAGGATGGCTTGGCCCTGCTTGATCTCTGGCAACCAGAGAAGGGGGTGCGACGCATCCTGAATGGCTACGGCCACGGCAGCGAGAAGCTTCCGGTCTACAAAATGCCGCACCTGCGCGGCTGGGCGCTGACCGAGGGGCTCGCCTTCCTGCCGGCAATCGGGCGGCATGAGGTGCTCATCGCCGATACCCGGGGGTGGCAAGAGAAGGCGCACATCCCGGTGCATGGGCAGCCAGTGTTTGTTATCGCTCGCCCCGATGGTCGCCAGGTGTGGGTCAACTTTGCCCACCCGAACAACGACACCATCCAGGTGATCGACGTTGCAAGCCTGAACGTGGTCAAGACCCTGACCCCGGGTCGCGGGGTGATGCACATGGAGTTCACGCCGCGCGGTGAGGGGGTGTGGATCTCCCTGCGCGATGAGGATCGGATTGAGCTTTACGATACCGCCAGCTTCGCCCGGCTGACCGCCCTGCCCGCCGACAAACCCAGTGGCATTTTTCTCACCGCACGGGGAAACCGCATTGGCTTTTGACTCTCCGCTCCTGCTCCCGGATCCGCCGCGACGAAGGCGCCCTGCCAGCCCGGCTGGTCATAGCTCTCCCGTAGGCACTGCTCCCACCACACCCGATGCCCGCCCGTCTTCGCTAACCTCCGAAGCCGTCATCGCCGGCGTGGAGGCAACACTCACCTCCCTCGATCGACAGCTGCTCGATGCCTTTCAGCGCGACTTTCCCCTCTCCCCACGCCCCTATGCCGAAATGGCCCAGCGGCTGGGAGTGAGCGAAGAGGTGGTGCTTGCACGCTTGCGCATGCTGCAAGAGCAGGGGGTGATCAGCCGCATCGGGGCAGTGGTGGCACCAGGGCGCGCCGGGGCAAGCACCCTGGCGGCGATTGCCGTGCCTCCAGCACGGTTGGAACCTGTCGCCGATATCGTCAGTGCCTTTCCGGAGGTCAACCACAACTATGCGCGCGAGGATGTGCTTAATCTCTGGTTTGTCGTCACCGCCGCCTCGCGCGAGGCGCTGGTCGACACCCTTGGCCGCATCGGCCACGCCACCGGATTGACTGTTCACGCCATGCCGATGCTCGATAACTTCCACGTCGACCTGGGCTTTTCCCTCGCCGACCACCAGGGTTCAAGCGATGCCCCCCTTTCTCACCGAATTTCAGCGTAGCCTGCTGCAGGCCATTCAGGGGGGATTTCCCATCGTCGCCCGTCCCTATCAGGCGATCGGTCAAACGATCGGGTGCGGCGAGGCGGAGGTGATCGCCGGCCTTGCCGAGTTGCAGCAATTGGGCATCATCAAACGCATGGGGATCATCGTTCGCCACCACGAACTTGGTTTCCGTGCCAACGCCATGGTGGTGTGGGATGTCCCCGATGCACGGGTGACCGAGCTGGGCCAGCGCATCCGCGCCTTTCCCTTCGTGCGTCTTTGCTATCACCGGCAGCGTGTCCGGCCGCAGTGGCCCTTCAACCTCTATTGCATGATTCACGGTCGCCGCCGCGCCGAGGTGCTGGAACAGGTGGACCGGTTGATCGCCGACTGCGCGTTGCACCCCTTCCCGCACAAGGTGCTCTTCAGCCAGAAGCGTTTCAAGCAGCGCGGGGCGTTCTACATGCCACAAACCCAAACGGCGGCATTGGCGGCACCATGAACGCCGAACCGACTACGGCACGCGAGACCTCCCCGTTGCCGTGCACGTCGCTGGAACGGGCGATCATCGACACCCTGCAGGATGATTTTCCCCTGCAAGAGTCACCCTTTGCCACAGTGGCGACACGGCTCGCAACCGAGCCGGAGGCGCTGCTCGCCGCCTTAAATGCCCTGCTCGAACGGCGCATGATCTCGCGCTTCGGCCCGCTCTACAACGTCGAACGCATGGGCGGGGCAGTCACCCTGGCGGCGATGCAGGTGCCAAAAGAGCGCTTCGCCGAGGTCGCCGAGCTGGTGAACGCCTTCCCGGAGGTGGCACACAATTATGAGCGTCAAAACTCCCTGAACATGTGGTTTGTCCTCGCTACCGACTCGCTGGTCGCGCAACAACACACCCTGGAGGCGATCGCCGCGCGCTGTCGCCTGCCGGTGCTCAACTTTCCGAAAGAGCGGGAGTTTCATATCGGGTTTCGCGTTGCCGTCGATGGTGATGGCGCCGCACGCACGACGCGTGAGGCGCCCCCGCGCCGCGGCGAGAACGGCAAGCGCTACGCCCCTTACGTCCCGGCACCGGAGGATCGGGCAATCATCCGCGCCACTCAGGCCGGTCTGCCACTCGATCTGCACCCTTATCACGCCGTCGCTGCACAGACCGGTCTGACGTCCTCGCTGGTAATCGCCCGCTTGCAAGCGATGCACGAAGCCGGGGTGATTCGTCGCCTTGGCGTGGTTCCCAACCACTACGGCCTCGGCCTGCAGGCCAACGGCATGACGGTCTGGGACGTGGCCGATGAATACGTCGCTGAACTCGGTACCCGGATCGGCGCCCTCGCCTTCGTCACCCACTGCTACCAGCGGCCGCGCCATCTCCCACTGTGGCCTTACAACCTCTTTGCCATGGTTCACGGCCGTACCCTAGCCGAGGCTGAAGAGAAAAGAGGACACATCGCCGGACTTCTCGGCAGCGAGGCACGTGCCGGCACCATGCTGCTCAGCACGCGCATCCTGAAGAAAGATGGCCTGCGCCTGACAACGACCCACGCCTCCCCCCCGCCATGCTGAGAATCACCCACATTTTGCGTCAGGTCGTCACCGCCGCGCCCGATTCGCCCAGTGCACCGGCGGAGGCAACCCCACC
>PEAJ01000253.1 GCA_002753495.1 Magnetococcales bacterium HA3dbin3
CGGCGCTCTCGACAACGGCATGGGCAAATTTTTCATCGTTGTTGATGATCAGCTCTTTTTCGTTCTTGCGCGCGGTGAGAAACTCGGAGATGACCTCGTTGGCTTTGTCAATCTTGCCATATTTATCAAGCACCCTGGCAAAGACCTCACCGCGGTTAGCGGCGATGTCATCATCCTTCTTTCCCTTCTCCACCGTCTCCTTCAGCTGCGCCTCTTGGTCATCGGCGATGGCCTGGGTCTCCTTGAGGGCGACGTTGGCAGCCTCGCGGATCTTCTCCATTGTCGCGGCGCGCTTGTGGGCGAAATCGGCGTAAATCTGGGACTCATCCCGATAGGCGGCCGAAGCCTTGGCGATGGCCTCCATCTGCGCCTTGTTGGCCGGATCCGTGAACTTGTCCCGCAGTTCCGTGGCCTCTTTCTTCATCTCGTCGAGCTTGGTGGTGGCCTTGGTCGCCTCGTCGGCCTTCTTGTTGTCGAGCATGAAGTTGCGCACGGCAATGCGTGCGTCGGAGAGATCATCCCCGAGCGCGGAGACCCCCTCAACCTTCAACGTGCGATCCGTCACGCCGGAGATGCCGTTCCAGCCAGCCAGTCCGACAACGACGGTCAGGATCAGGACGATGCCAAACCCCATACCCAGCTTGAGTGCCAACTTCATGTCCTTCATTTTTCTTCCCTTTCTTGTGTTGCGCGGATGAATCGCGGCCGTGCGGCAAAGATCCTTTTTGCCGCCCCCCAACCACCGAGGGGGACGTTTGCAGCCATTCCCTCCCCCGAAATCCCGGTCGGACCCAATTTTCAGCCAAAAGTTCCCTGAAGACCACCACCCCGAACAAATTTTTCCGGAAGAACAGGGAAGGCCAACCCGACGGGGAACTATGTCCAACGACGGCACAAATGGCAAGTGGGGAACTTACCAGGAAAAGCTGAAAAAAGGGTCTCCGGCCCTCTCTCCCGTGCCCGAAGACCCGAAGAGGGGTGCAAGGAGAGGATGGTGATGAGGGCATGAAAGCGATCAGGAGGAGAGGGGCCCGGCATCGCGATTGCGCACCGCGAGTTTGATCCCCAAGCGGTAAAGGAGGTCGCGCAGATCGGGATCGGCAACCTCCGCCACCGCTTGCGTGATGCGCGCGATCTCTTCCGGTCGCGGTGGTGGCGGTTGAAAGAGGGGCACGGGCACCGGGACGGCCGCGTTGCCTGGTGCCAGGCGCAGGCTGCCCTGCTTCAACTGGATGCGTTTGAGTTCTCCCGCCGGCAGCAGGGGGGCGAGTCGTTCGAGCAGCTCAGGCTTGATGAATTCGAGCTCGCTCTTCCAGGCCGGGGAGTCGACGCGGATCGTCAACGTCCCGTCGCTTAAGCGTACCGGCTCGGTGTGTCGCGAAAGGAGCGGGCCGACCACCTCCGTCCAGCCACGCCACAGCTGCTGGGCGCGGCCGACCGGGTGATCGAGCAGTCTCTCGGTGACGACCGCCATCGCCTCCCGCAGGGGGAGCAATCTCTCCTGTTTGCGCAAGGGGCGGGGGCTCCTTTTCACGATCGCGCGGGCACCCGCGGATCTCAAGTGCCGGGCGGGGATTTTTCAGCGAAACTTGATCGCCACGCCCTTCAGGACACGAAAGACCTCTTTTTCGTTGATCCCTAGCGGGTTGTTGACGATCTTGCGCCCCTCCTGGGTCTGGTCGACGATGATGGCATCGGCACCGATGGCGGCTGCCTTGGCACGCATGCTCTCGACCATCTGGATGCCCGAAAGCACCTCCTCGGTGGCCAGGGTCTCCAGTTGGGCGATCTCGCGGTAGGGACGCTCCGGCGGCTTGGAGAAGGCCTCGACCACCCGGTTCGGGGAGAGACGCTCCGACGGATCGACCAGCGAGACGTTGGTGACCACCTTGCCCTTGCCCACGCAAGAGACCAGGGCCAGGGCCACGAGGATGGAAATCAGGAACTTCCGACTGCGCGACATCGACATCTCCCCGACATGGACCCGGCAAAAGCGGCCCGATAATTGCGTGCTTTCGTGCAGGGTTTCAGGATGGGCTGGTTGGAATGATTTCCGAATCGACCCGAGGATCCACCGTGCATATGCGGCATGTTATACCCCGAGCGGGCGTACCGAATGAACAGGGAATGTTCGCCAAGAAGGGAAAATTTTGTACCCAGGGAAGTGGGAAAGGAGAGGTACACCGATGTTCGAGAGCAGGCGACAAAGGCGAAAGTGGGCGCTGATTCTGGCCATGAGTCTTGGATTTGGCCTGTTGCCGGGGTGCGCAAGCCAGCTTGAGGAGAGTCCGGTTTATTACGTCGATGCCCGTTCCCCGCAGTACCATGACACACGCGCCACCGTGGATGATGCGACCGACAGGTATCGTTCCAGGACCACGGCCACCGCCCCGACCAAATCGTCACGCCTGGCCGGGGTGAGCGAGTCCGACTTGCCGCCGATTGCACGTCCGCCGACGGCCAAGCGGTCACCGGCCCGCGTTTCCGAAGCAGCGGAAGCACCACCGGCGCGGACAAAGCCGGCACCGGAACGCACGGCAAGCGCGCGCAAGAAGGGGAGCGACGCCGACAGCGCCTCGCGCAAGGCGACGGGATCGACCGGGGGTTCCGCCGAGGGCGCGGTGACAAAGGCGAACGAGACCGTGCCGCCGCTGCCGGGGGATCAGAGGTATTACATCGATCTGGGCAGTTTTCAGGATCAGGAGAGCGTGGCGCAGATTGCCGGTCGTTTGACCGATCTGGGATTGCCGGTCGAGAGGAAGGCAGTGCGGGTGGGAGACAAGACTTTCTTGCGTTTGACGGCGGGACCTTTTCCCTTTCGCGCCGAAGCGGAGTGGGCGGCCTCGCTGCTGAAGGAAAAGACCGGGATGGAAGGGACGATAATCATGTGAAGACATTGAATTTATTAAGTTTTCCCTCCCTGCTGTAACCTGCCGACGCCGCGGTGCATTCTCATTTTCTGTGCCGCGGTTTTTTTTTGTCCAAGGCTGGGGTTTGGCATGGATTCCAGGGGCGCGCCTGTTGGCTGATTGAAAATTGGCCATGGAAGGCAGTAATTCCAATTCTAGATCAAATGTGCATTAATTCCATTTGTGGCATTCAAAACGGGGTCCAGGGCAAAGCCCTGGTGGGGTTCGGGGCAAAGCCCCGACAAAATTGTTTTTATAATTTTTTAAAGTGGTTGGGGGTCCGGGGGGAGGCTTAAGCCTGCCCCCCGGTTTAGTCCAGGGCAAAGCCCTGGTGGGGTTCGGGGCAAAGCCCCGAGGTTTTGTTTTTTTCCGCCCTCCGCTTCTTCGCGCGCATTTCG
>PEAJ01000254.1 GCA_002753495.1 Magnetococcales bacterium HA3dbin3
GGGGTTTTACCCGAACGCCTGCGCGTCTCCGAACCGGACCCGACCCGCCGCGCCACCCTGCGGGAACGCTTCGGGATCGCCGACTTTGCCGACAATCGCGCGGCGGTGGCCGGAGTCGATGTCGTGGTGGTGGCGGTGAAGCCGGGGGTGGTGGCGGGAGTATTGCGCGAAGTGGGGGCGCTCCTCGGTCCACGAACGCTTGTGCTGTCGATTGCCGCCGGCATCCCGCTGCAACGCCTCGCCGCCGATCTCGCCCCGGGACAACCGGTGATCCGTGCCATGCCGAACACGCCGGCGCTGATCGGTGCCGGCATGACCGTGCTCTGCCCGGCGACCGGCGTCGACCCCGATCAGGTTGAAATCGCCACGCAACTCATGCGTACCGCCGGCGCGGTGGCGATCATCGACGACGAAAAACTCATGGATGCCGTCACCGCCCTGTCCGGCTCCGGTCCGGCCTACCTCTACCTGGTCGCCGAGGCGCTCTCCGATGGTGGTGTCGCCTGTGGCCTGCCGCGCGACCTGGCCGATCGGCTTGCACAACAAACGCTTTTTGGCAGCAGCCGCCTGCTGCTCGAAAGCGGCGAACATCCGGCACGCCTGAAAAGCCAGGTCACCTCACCCGGCGGCACCACCATCGCCGCCTTGCGTTGTCTGGAGGCGAAAGGGACCCGCAGCGCCTTCATCGAGGCGGTGATCGCCGCTTGGCAACGATCTCGGGAATTGAATTAACCTTGTCGGATGGGGGAATCTGCCCCCTTCCGCCTCCCGCCAAAGCTGAGAGGCGATGAACGGCTTTCGCGCTGAACCTGACCGGAATACCAGGAGCCTGCCATGGGAATTTTTCAGTCGATCGGCACCCTGCTCGGATTCATTCTGCAAATCTATTCGTGGATGATCCTGGCACGGGTCATTCTCTCCTGGGTCAGCCCCGATCCGTACAATCCGATCATCCAGTTTCTCGTTCAATTCACCGACCCGGTGCTGCGACCGGCGCGGCGCTTGATACCCAGTTTCGGTGGGCTGGATTTTTCCCCGATCCTGGTTCTGCTCGGCATCTCGATGTTGCAGCGCGTTGTCGTTGCCCTGTTCAGCGGTCTGTCGGCCGCCCCGGTGATTGGCGTCCTGACCGGCGAATTCCTTGCCGTTCTGCACCTTTTCATGACCCTTTACATGCTGCTGCTGGTGGCGCGGGGGGGAATCAACATCCACTCCTGGCTCACCTTCAGACAGGGCCGGCCCTTTCGTCTCAATCTGCGGCACCCGGTCAACCTGTTTTTGTTTCAGGTAACCGAGCCGCTGCTCAAGCATCTGCGGCGCTGGGTGCCAACCTTCGGTGCCCTGGACGTGACACCGCTGGTGGCGGCCTTTCTGCTGCTCATCCTCCTCACCCTGATCCAGGACGCGGGGGGGATGCTGACCCCATCGATGCGTTCCGGCGGTGGTGTTCTGCTTTGAGGCGACATCGGGAGATGCCTACCCCCCCACCCGACCCCAACCCCCGGTCGGCGGAAAAAAAGACGACAAAGGCGTTTCTCCTGGCGGTGCAGGTGCAGCCGCGCGCGGCGCGTGAGGAGATTGTCGGCCTGCACGCCGGCCGGCTCAAGATCGCCCTGCACGCGCCACCGGTGGAGGGGGCCGCCAACGTGGCCCTGTGCGCCTTTCTTGCCCGGGAGTTTCACGTCGCCAAGGGGGAGGTGGCGGTGATCAAGGGTGAAAAGGCGCGCACGAAGACGGTTCGGATCACCGGCGCCACCGATGATCTCCTGCATCGCTTCCGGCAACGCTGGGGTCTCTAGGGGGAGGGGATGCCAAAGAGGATCAACAGGGAAGAACAAGCGCGGGCGGGAGGGGCCCCGGTGCCCGCCATTGCGACGAGCCCGGGGTGAAGACGACGCAACCGAAAACCGGTGACACGCACCCTACAGGGACGCCTGAACCCACTCGACGAGCTTCGACTTGGGCAGGGCACCGATTTTTGTCCCCTCGATCTTGCCGCTTTTGAACAGCATCAGGGTGGGAATGCCGCGCACGCCATAACGGCCCGGCGACCCCGGATTCTGGTCGATATTGAGCTTGACCACCTTGAGCTTGCCTTTGAACTCCGTGGCCAGGGCATCAAGCGCCGGAGCCACCTGCTTGCAGGGTCCGCACCACTCGGCCCAAAAGTCCACCAGGACCGGCAGGTCCGATTTCAGGACATCCTGCTCGAACGCGCTGTCGGAGGTCTGGACGATGTTTTCGCTCATATCGATCGTGCTCCCTAGTTCTGGCTGGTTCCATTGCAAACGCCCTTTAACATGAATCGATCATGAACCCTTGTCAAGCCTCTGGCCGCACCGTCGCGGGGCAGCGATTTTGCCGGCGATAGCGGACCGGCAACCCCGCGGAAACAAAGACGCGCGCCACGGCAAGAGCGGCATGATCGCCACGCCGTTTCCCGACGATGGTCGGCGCGGGAACCACATCGGAGGAGTCTGAACACGCGCAAGAAGATAGGCGCGCGGATCGCCACACCGTTTCCCTTTGACAGTGGCAAACGGCGTTCTATAGGATGGACCGCCTGCCGAAGCGCGGTTAGCTCAGCCGGATAGAGCGTTGGCCTCCGGAGCCAAAGGTCACAGGTTCGAATCCTGTACCGCGCGCCAATAAAATCAAATCATCAAGTGCATCCAGCGGGTGGCCTTTTTCGTTCCGGTACCCACATGGTACCCGGCAGGATGAATTTCGCGCGATGCACGCGGGCGGCTGTCTGCCAGGGTTGCCCCACCCAAGGAGGGATCCCCGCCCGTGGTCACGGGTTCATTCCCTGGCTGGCGCCACCACCTTCCGCAAGCCCGACCAGGGAGGGACGCCCTCAGCCAAATTGAGGATCACTCCCCCCGGGTGCCCCTCCCTGTGAACCGGCCCCAAGATCCTCATGATGATGTCGTCATCAGCACGATCAGGTTGATATCAATTCCCCCATGATGATGCCGCCATCAATGGCGGGGGCGATCATGGGGTCACGATTGCCGGGACAGTCACTCCGCCCGCCCCCAGGGCCGCCCAGGCAGACACCCCTAAGATGGAAGAAGGCCGGGCGCTGATAACCGACACAAGACGGCGGGCTTATTTCCCGAAGGTGTTGTATATCGCCGCACACCCGGCCAAGAGGAAAGGCAGGCGCAGCCGTGCCCATGCTCAAGGCGCAAAAATACCGCATGTCTGACGGGTGCGGTGTCTGGTGGTATTGGGGTTTTCAGTCCCGTACGCCGGCCCTATCCCCCTGACTGGCGAACATCAGGGGATA
>PEAJ01000255.1 GCA_002753495.1 Magnetococcales bacterium HA3dbin3
CGGCGGCCAGCCTCGCCGTTCGGGGGTCCGGGGGTGAGGGGCCACGCGCAAAAGTGGAGCGCCCACTTTATGCTTCCCGGGTACCCAACAAGCCGTGCGATCGCAATCGTCTACCCATTCGAAACAGCGGGGAACCAAGGAAAAGTTCGAACTACTCCTTCCCCTTCTCCTCCTTCTTGTCGCCGCCGCTGACCGTGCGCGCGACCGCCTTCACCCCGCTGCCAGCGACATCAACCGCCGTACCGGCGACCTTCGCCCCGGTACTGACCGCCGTCGATGCCACGCTCACCGCCGCGTCGCCGACCGCCATCACCGCGCAGCCGCTCAAGACCAACGCCAAGGCCAGAAGCGGCAAACCCTTCCGCACCATCATCCGATCCTCCCCATCCGTGAGACGAACACCACCCACCCCTTTTTTGTCACGCCCCCGTCACCAGATCTCTAGCGCCGCACCGGATTGGGACGATCAGGGTCAATCTCCAACTCCTGAATCGCCCGCTGCACCACCGCCACCGGCAGCAACTCCAGTCGATGCAACTGGCTGAGGGCGGCCAAAGCAACGTAACGCCGATCGACCTCGAAAAAGTCGCGCAAGGCCGAACGCGTCTCGCTGCGACCAAACCCGTCCGTCCCCAGGGTGGTCAGGGGTCCCGGCAACCACTTGGCAATCAGATCCGGCAGCGCCTTGACGTAGTCGGTGGCGGCGACGAAGGGACCGGTCCGCCCCTTCAGACACTGGACGAGGTAAGGTTGCAGGGGTTCAAGACCAGGATTCAACATGTTCCAGCGTTCGATCTCCAGGGCGTCGCGCCGCAGCTCCTTGTAGCTGGTCACGCTCCACACCTCGGCGGCAACCTCGTACTGCGCCAGCATCTCCTTCGCCTTCACCACCTCGTTGAGGATCGCCCCGCTGCCGAAGAGCTGCACCCGCGGCCAAGCGGCCGGCGCATCACTGCCCTGCAGGAGATACATCCCCTTCAGCACCCCCTCCTCCACCCCCTCTGGCATCGGCGGATGGAGGTAGTTTTCGTTCATGACGGTGATATAGTAGAAGAGATCCTCCTGATCGACATACATCCGCCGCAGCCCTTCACGCACGATCAACGCCACCTCATAGGCGTAGGCCGGGTCATAGGCCATCAGGGTCGGCACCGGCAAGGCGAGGAGGTGACTCTGGCCATCCTGGTGCTGCAACCCCTCGCCGGCAAGGGTGGTGCGCCCGGCGGTACCACCCAGCAAAAAGCCGTGCGCGCGCATGTCGGCCGCCGCCCACACCAGATCCCCCACCCGCTGCAAACCAAACATCGAGTAGTAGATGAAGAAGGGGATGGTGTTCACCCCGTGGTTGGCGTAGGCAGTACCGGCAGCGATGAAGGAGCTCAAACCCCCAGCCTCGGTGATTCCCTCTTCGAGAATCTGGCCATCGTGGGCCTCCTTGTAGTAGAGGAGGCTCTTGGAATCGACCGGCTCGTAGAGCTGCCCGGGGTGGGAGTAGATGCCACACTGGCGGAAAAGCGCCTCCATGCCAAAGGTGCGCGCCTCGTCGGGGACGATCGGCACCACCAATTTCCCAACCGACGGATCCTTGAGCAGGCGCGTCAGCAACCGCACAAACACCATGGTGGTAGAGAGATCGCGCTCGCCGCTGCCGGCGTCAAACTCGTGAAAAATCTCCTCGGCCGGCATTTGAATCGGTTCGGTGCGTGCCTTGCGGCTGGGGAGGTAACCACCCAGCTTGCGGCGCTGCTCCTGCAAGTAGCGCATCTCCTCGCTGCCATCGGTCGGGCGGTAAAAGGGCATGCGCCCCACTTCATCGTCGGAGAGCGGAATGCCAAAGCGCGAGCGAAAGGCGCGCAGCTCCTCGCCGGTCATTTTTTTCTGCTGGTGGGTGATGTTCAGGCCTTCGCCCGCCGCCCCGAGACCGTACCCCTTGACGGTCATCGCCAGCACGACGGTTGGGGCACCGCGATGGTGCATGGCGGCATCGAACGCGGCGTAGACCTTCTCCGGATCATGGCCGCCGCGCCGCATGCGATGAAGTTGCTCATCGGAGTGGTGGGTGACCAGTTCGAGCAGGCGCGGGTCACGCCCAAACACCTGCTGACGCACGTAATTCCCACCCTCGATCGAGAGCTTCTGGTATTCGCCATCGACCAGCTCCGCCAGGCGGCGTGCCAGCAACCCCTCGCGATCCTTCTCGAACAGCGGATCCCAATCCTGACCCCAAATCACCTTGATGACATTCCAGCCGGCGCCGCGGAAGTCGGCCTCCAGCTCTTGGATAATCTGGCCATTGCCGCGCACCGGCCCGTCAAGGCGTTGCAGATTGCAGTTGATGACGAAGATCAGGTTGTCGAGGTGTTCGCGGGCAGCCAGGGAGATGGCGCCCAGGGACTCCGGTTCGTCGGTCTCGCCATCGCCGAGAAAGGCCCAGATTTTGGCATCGCCCGGCTGGCGCAGCCCGCGATCCTCCAGATAGCGCATGAACCGCGCCTGGTAGATGGCCATGATCGGCCCCAACCCCATGGAGACGGTTGGTACCTGCCAGAAGTTCGGCATCAGCCAGGGGTGCGGATAGGAGGAGAGCCCGCCGCCATCGGCCAGCTCCTTGCGGAAATGGGCCAGATCGCGCTCGCTGAGTCGACCTTCGAGAAAAGCACGGGCGTAGATCCCAGGCGAAGCGTGACCCTGAAAGAAGACCAGATCGCCGCCGCAGGGCGCCTCGGGGCCACGGAAAAAGTGGTTGAACGCCACCTCGTAAAGGGTGGCTGCCGAGGCGAAGGTGGAGATGTGCCCGCCGATCCCGACATGCTCCTGGTTGGCGCGTACCACCATTGCCATCGCATTCCAGCGAATCAGGCTTTTGATGCGACGTTCGATCTCACGGTTACCGGGATAGGCGGGTTGTTCCGCCGGCGGGATGGTGTTCATGTAGGGAGTGTTGGCGGAGAACGGAATTCGGATCCCCAGCTTGTGCGCGTGCCGCTGCAATTCACGTAGAAGATCCGACACCCGTTCCGCCCCGGCATGCTCCAGGACGTACTCCAGGGACTCCCGCCACTCCTGCGTTTCTCGCTCTTGTTCCTGCTGCCGGGTCGTTTGCTCGGTCATCGTCATCCCCATGCTTGTGTCCTGGTTGATCGTCGCCACTTATTCCAATTCCATATCAAGATGGCAACTTCGTTGGCTGCCTTGTTCGCTCCTCGCCGTACCCAACACGTGTCTCGTCGCTCGCGCGTTGTAAGCCTCGTTGCCATCTTGATCTGGAATTGGAATT
>PEAJ01000256.1 GCA_002753495.1 Magnetococcales bacterium HA3dbin3
GGTTTGGCTCCACGCCAGCATTCCCCACTACGTTCACGGCAACATTCACAATCACGACCCCTTACGCACGCGCAAGCTCCTGGTACACAAAAAGGAGCTTAGCCGCCTGATCGGCCTGGTCCAGGAAAAGGGGCTCACCCTGATCCCCCTGAAGGCCTACTGGAAGGAGGGTCGGGCGAAGCTCGACATCGGCATTTGCCGCGGCAAAAAGCTGCACGACAAGCGCGCGACCGAACGCGATCGCGACTGGCAGCGGGAGAAGGAGCGCTGGTTGAAAAACCGATGATGGCGCGACCTTCCGTCAACGGCCCGGCAGGGCCTGCTCGTCGGATCCAACCATCAGGCGCAATCCCAGGGCTTGCAGCAGCAGGCCCAGTTCCAATCCCATATCGAGCGTCTACTTCGTTGGCTGCCTTGCGCGCTCCTCGCCGTACTAGAACACATACTGTCTCGCCGCTCACTAAGTTGTGAGCCTCGTAGCCATCTCGATCTGGAATTGGAATGAGTCGGCAGCATGCTGATGCGATACAGAATATCGTGGACGCCTTTGCGCCGGTCGGGCATCCGGCACAGAACGGCGAGGATGTTCCCCTCCAGCACCGGACTGGCCAGCAACTCCTGGCAGTCGATGCTGCGCATGTCGGTGACCTCATAGCGAAAGCGCAGGCAGGGCTCGGTGATGACCGGTTGCGCGCGCCATGGCCTTTCGCCGACGTAGAGGATCCTCTGGAACAGGGTGCGCTTCGGGTAACGCTGACGAATGAGCGCATAATATGTCAGCATGCGCCAGTTCATCTCTCCGGCCTGCCCTGCAATTCCAAATGAAAGATCGTGTCGTCGTCAAGCAGAAAGAGCAGATCCGGCACGCGCTTTTGCGTCGAGGCAAACTCGACTGGCAGCATGCGCCTGGCCTGTCGCCCGATCACCGCTTGTAATAAACGCTGTGGCGGTTGGGTGAAGAGATCCTTGAGCGTGGTGTCGTACTGGGATCTGTTTTTCTCGGCGTCGCCTTCCATGCACGCTTCCCTTGTCTGGCGATCGCGGGAGATCGTTGCCGACGATGTTGAAGGTCGGGGCCATTTCCCTGACCGATTCCCCAGCGTGAAGGCAGCCTACTGGAGGTGCTGGAGGGTTACAAAGGAAATACCTCGGGGCCTCGCAGCGAACCCCGCCGGAGAGCCAGGCCCATGGATCCCACGTCGAAAGCCGAGGGCCGCGCGATCACGCCCCCGCCGACAGCTCCGCCTCCAGGGCCTTGTGAACATAGGCCCCTTCGGCGATAAACGCTTCCAACAACGTCTCGGCGTCGCCCGCCCAGGTCTCATGCCGCAATCGCCCCTCCATGGTGGTACAGATCGCCACCAGCTGGCCGGCGCCGACCGTCGCGGCAATCCCTTTAAGCTTGTGCACGGCCATGCGAACCTCCTCGCGATTGCCCCGACGCCAGTGACTGTGAATCATCTCCAGCCGGCCCGGCAGGCGTTCGAGAAATCCGCGCAGGATGACCGGGAAACTTTCGCCGGTATCCTCGCGCAGCTGCCCAAGCGTCGCCCGATCGATTGCCAGCCTGGGACCTCCGGCATCCACCTTGTCCACCGGTACCGGCACGGGCGGAATGGAGGGGACAGGATCCGGCTCCGCCACCGGCGGCAAGGTCTCGAAACGCCGCAACATCCGGAACAGATCATCACGACAGATCGGCTTGGTCAGGTAGTCGTCGCAACCGGCGGCCAGGGCCTGGTCGACATCATCCTTCATGGCGTTGGCGGTGATCGCCACCACCGGCACGCGCCGCGATCCGCTCTCGGCCTCATAAGCACGGATGCGCCGCGTTGCTTCGAGGCCATCCATCTCCGGCATCTGCATATCCATCAGGACCAGGTCGAAAGGTTCCCTCCGGAACAACTCCAAGGCCTCCCGACCATTGACGGCCTGTCGCAAACCGTGCGCGGTTTTGCCAAGAAAAGCCCTGATGACGAAGCGGTTATCTTCCATGTCATCGGCCAGGAGAATGCGCAGGCCGGCAGGCCGTTCACCGGCGAGGACGGACGGATCGCCAACCCCCACCACCCCCGGAGTCTCCTCCCGAACCAGAACCGGCTCCTGCCCGGCCGGCAGGGGGATATCAAACCAGAAGACGCTCCCCTCGCCGGCCGCGCTCCTGACATGGATCACCCCGCCCATCTTCTCCACCAGTTGCCGGCAGATCGACAGCCCCAGCCCGGTACCACCAAAGCGACGACTCGTGCTCGATTCCGCCTGGGTAAAGGGCTGAAAGATACGCCCGAGCGTTGCCGCCGGAATGCCGATGCCGGTATCGGCGACCGAAAAGCGCACACGACCCTCGGCCAGGGGCTCGACAGTCAGCGTGACCCTGCCCTGCTCGGTAAACTTGATGGCATTGCCCAGAAGATTCAAAAGAATCTGCCGCAACCGCTGTGGATCGCCACGCACGTGGGTAACCAACCCTGGGGCAAAAACAAACGAAAGCTCGATCCCCTTCTGATCTGCCTGTTCACGCAGGATGGCGACGGCATGCCGCGACTCCGAGGTCAGATCAAAATCCACCGCCTCCAACTGCAGCTGACCGGCCTCGATCTTGGAGAGGTCAAGGATGTCGTTGATCAAGGCCAGCAAAGTCTTGCCCGCGCGCGAGGAGACATCCAGGTAGTGTCTCTCCTGTGGTCCAAGACGCTTCGACCCCCCCAACATCTCGTCCATGCCAAGGATGACGTTCATCGGCGTGCGGATCTCATGGCTCATGGCGGCAAGAAAGGCGCTCTTGGCCTGGCTCGCCATTTCGGCATGGTCGCGCGCCTGGCACAGCTCTTCGGATTTTTGCTCAAGCTCCCGGGTGCGTTCCTGAACGCGCCGCTCAAGCTGATCGCGGGAGAGCTGCAAGTGGTGGATCATGCGATTGAAGGAACGAGCAAGATCGGCAATTTCATCGTGGCCGGTCGCCGCCACGCGCAGGGAGAGATCCCCCCCTTTGGCAATCTCCCGCGAGGTCTGGCTGAGAAGCTTGACCGGTCTGGTCAATATGTCGGCAATCTTGATCGCCAGGAGGGAGGCCACAACCAGCAACAGGATTCCCACCCACACATACCCGACCATCAGGCGATTGAGCGGCGACAACACTGCCGCCGCCGACTCGCCCATGGCAAAGGCGAGCCTGAGCTCCCCGATCACCCCCTCCAGCCGCAGCGCCCTCTCGACGACGACCAGAAAGCGATCGATGCGCACCACGAAAAGAAAAAAATGGATGTG
>PEAJ01000257.1 GCA_002753495.1 Magnetococcales bacterium HA3dbin3
ACCACCGATTATTACATTGAATTTGCAAGAGAGCTTTCGGTCGCGGAACGGGAATTTTTGGCCACTCTCCTGAGCCAACCCCTGACCGAAACCGGCACCCACGATCACCCCCTGCATGCGGGAGAGGGGTTCCTGCTCCTCTACAAGCGGGGCATCGTCGACAACCAGAACGACTCGCTGGTGGCGCTGTGTCGCAGCCACGGCCTGCCGGCACGCGCCGGCAAGGTCGGGCGGACCTATCATGCGCGCGACCCGCGCCTTGAACAACGCCTGCGACAAACGGTGTTCAATGCCCAAATCCAGGAGATGTTTGCCGCCGAGCCGCATTTTATTCATCTCGCCCCGCAGGGGGAGCGGGAATCGGCCCAAAGCTGGGATCTACGCCCGCTGACCGATGCCGGGCTGACCGCTCTGGGCACTGCCGATGGCCGCAACCTCACCCTGCCGCAAATGCGCAAGATTCAGGCGATCCAGAATGAACTCGGGCTTGCCGCCGTGACCGACTGCATCCTCGAAGCCCTCGATGCGCGCTGGAGCGACCACTGTTTCCACACCACCTGGAAGAGCCTGGGCAACCTGCTCGGGCGTCTCTCCGGGACGACACGCGGTCTGCATCATCCCAACGTCATCAGCGCCTTTGTCGACAATGCCGGCGTCTGGGAGTTCTACGCCGGCCACTGCCTGGTGATCAAGGCCGAAACCCACAACGGGCCGACCGCCCTCGCCCCCTATTTTGGGCAGTTGACCAAGCTCGGCGGCGTGTTGCGCGACATCCTGGGGTGCGGGCAAGGCGCCGACCCCATCGGCTCCTTCGAATACACCGCCACCGGCCCGCTTGCCGCGCAGGCCGCGGTGCCGGGTCGTCCGGCCCCACGCCAGATCGCCCTTGAAACCATCGAGGCGATCAAGGAGTACGGCAACACCTTCGGCGTGCCGATGATGGCCGCGCGCATGGATTTTCTCCCCGACTATCGCGGCAAGCCGTTTGCCCTCGGCGGATCGCTCGGCATCATCCCGCGCGCGCGCGCCTTGAAGGGGACCCCGCAACCCGATGACCTGCTGCTGCTCATCGGCGGTCTCACCGGCAACGATGGCATCCACGGCGCCTCCGCCAGCTCCGCCGGCGCCAACATGGACGAAAGCGCGGTGCAGATCGGTTCGCCGCTCGAACAGATCAAGTTCCGCTACGCCATCCTCGAACTGCGCGATGCCGATTGCATCCGCGCCATCACCGATGTTGGCGGGGCTGGGCTCAACAGCGCGGTCGGCGAGATGGGCGAGCCGGTTGGGGTGTGGATCAACACCGCCCTGGTGCCGCTCAAGATTGCCGGTCTGGCGACGTGGCGTATCCTGTTGTCGGAGTCGCAGGAGCGGATGGTGCTGGCAATCCCGCCGGAAAAGTGGGCGGCATGCCAGGCGATCCTTGCACGACACCTGGTGCGTTACGCCCTGGTCGGACGTTTCACCGGGCGCGGGCGTTTTACCGTCGTGCATGATCCGGCCTGTGATGCTGCCCGTCTGCTTGCCACTCCCGGCGCCGATCTGCCCCTCTCTGGCGAGGTGGGAATGGATCTGCCCTACGACCTGATCGCCGAATCCCCCCTGCCGACGCTGGCAATCGTCCCTCCCGCCAATCCCGATCCACCAATCGACCCCTGGCCCCCGTGTTCGTGCGCGGAACTCCCCACATTGCTTGCGCGCATGCTGATCGATCCGCGTCTTGCCGATCAGTCATTCGCCACCTCGCAGTATGATTCGACGGTGCAGGGGTGGACCTGGCAAGGTCCCCTGCACGGCCCGATTTATTCCAATTCCAGATCAAGACGGCAACGAGGCGGCAACGAGAGAGCGACGAGACAGTACGTGTCTGGTACGGCGAGGAGCGAGCGAGGCAGCCAACGAAGTGGCCGCTTGATATGGGATTGGAATTACCCGGTGCCGACCAGCTACTGGGCGGGGACCCCGCTGCCGGATCACCCCGGGGTGGCGGTGTTCGGCCATTGGTTCGAGCCGTGGCTGTTTGCCTGCCACCCACGGCGCGCGGCGCGACAGGGGTTTCTCGCCTTGCTGCAAACGATGCTCCTCGCCGGCTGCCGACGTGCCGATGTTGCCTTCTGCGACAATTTCTACACCCCGGATCGCCACCCGCACGGTACCTACTGGCTGGTGGCGATGGTTGAAGAGCTGGAATCACTCTCGCGCCGCCTTGGTGTCCCCTTCATCTCCGGCAAGGACTCCTCGGCCGGGACGACGCGCCTGCCCGATGGCGGGATGATCCATGTACCGCCGGCGGTTTTCTTCTCAGCCATCGGCAAGGTGCCGGAGGTGGCGGCCCTGCGTCCCAATGGCTGGCACACCCCGGGCAACCCGCTCGTACAGATCGGGCTGCCGACCCCGGCGCCGGCGGGAACCCTCTTCGCCCGCGTCACCGGTTGGGCCGGACAGGGGGGTATCGATCTGCCTGACATGGAAGAGTCCGTGGCCTATCTGGCGGCGCTGGAAGCCACCCCGATCGACCGCTTGCGCAGTGCCGTGCCGATTGGCCCGGGCGGCATTCTGGCACAGGTTGCGCTTGCCGCCCTGGCCAGCGGCCTCGGTGCCGACCTCGACCTCGATCCGGGACAGGATGCGACTTTCCTGTTGCAAGAGCACCGCTGTGGGGCCCTGGTCGAAGTGGCGCCGGAGGAGCTTCCGCACCTCGATCCACTGCTGCGTCCACGGGTGGTCGGCCGCATCACCGATCAGGCCTGTCAGGTGCAAGTCGGTGGCATGCCGGTCCTCACCCCGGCAACAATCGGGTCGTGGCAAAAGAGCTTCCAGGAGGGCTTGGCCGGATGATTCGCGTCAATATCGCCTTTTTCCCCGGCACCAACTCCCATCGCGAGGCGGCGCTGGCCTTCACCCGGGTCGGCGCAGTGCCGCGCTTTACGCACATCGACGCCGTGATGAACGGCCAGGAGCGCCTGGATGATGCCGACATCATCTGCCTGCCTGGGGGGTTCTCCTACGGCGACCACGTGCGTTCCGGGTTGATCGCCGCGCATACTCTGCTCGCGCACGACCCCGACCTCACCGTCCGGCTCGGACGCAAGCCGGTGCTCTGCATCTGCAACGGCTTCCAGATCGCCATGGAGCTGGGGCTTTTTGGTCGCGACGTAGTGCTGACGCGCAATCGCGGCGGTACCTTTCTCGACCGGCCACAGCAACCCCATCGCGTGCTCGCCGATCACGGCACCTTCTGGTTGCGGG
>PEAJ01000005.1 GCA_002753495.1 Magnetococcales bacterium HA3dbin3
GGGTTGGATGGTCTCGTCTTTGTAGTACTGGTTGGCGCTGCGGACGGTGATGGACTTGTTCCGGTTCCATTGCAGCCGCTTGATGCGTAGCAGGCCGCCGACGCGGATGGCATAAATCGCATCAAAATCAACGCGCCCATGCGTGCGCAGGTCGATCAAGACCATATCTCCAGGCCGCAGGTCGGGTTCCATAGAGTCCCCCTCGACCATGAAAAGGGCGAGCTTGTGCAGCTCAAACCCCTGGCCACGCAGCCAGTCCTCGCGAAAGGCCATCCGGTCGACGATGTTGGCCCCTTCTGTCACGCTGCCGCCACCGCCGCTTAAGCGCACGTCGTAGCGGGGCACTTCAAAGTAGGGCGCCACGATCGCCGCTGGCGGCTGTGGCGTGCCGTGGCTGGGGTAAACTCCAGTTGTTGAGTTCCAAGTTCCAACGCTGAACTTGGAACTGCGAACTTGGAACTGTTTTTCAGTTCCAAGTTCGGCATAACGTGATGATTCTGTTGGATTGTCAAAATCCGTGCCAAAAAAATCATCATCGCGAACTTGGAACTGCTTATCTCTCGAATTTTTAACCTCTGGCTCTGCCTGGGGTGGGGGCTGTTTTGCCTCCAGTGCAGCCATTCGTTTGATGGACGCCTGGCCGTTTTCGTCACAATGGCGGAAGTGACCCACCAAGACAGACTCCTCGGGTGTCAAATTAGCTTCGGACAGTGGCAATTCCCTGACACCTGCCAGAATGAAGCTGATATCAACCCCGGCAGCGGCGGCTTTTGTCAGGAACTCGGTGGTTGGTTGGCGTTCCCCTCCCTCGTATTTCCCTATCGACTTCCTGGAAACGCCAACAATATCAGCAAATTCCTGTTGCGTCAGTCTCAACCTCTCCCGCTCTATTTTCCACCTGTCGCCAAATGCGACCTTATGGTTGCTTTTTTCTGTTGACATGTCCCCGATTGGTTCCTTATCCTGCCCTCGTCAGTCCATTTTTGACCAATAGCAAAGAGAATGCCATGTCGATCAGACTCAAGGTCAGGGCGCGGTTGATGGAGAAGGGCGAGAGCCTCTACTCCTGGGCGCGGATCAAAGGGTACAACCCCCGCGTCGTCAACAGGAGCCTACAAGTCTATGCCGATGGCACCAAGCGGCCACGCGGCAAGGTGATCACCCGCATCCTGACCGACCTGAGCCGGGACACGGGCGTGCGGATCATTAAAGAGGAGGGGGAAGAATGAGCGACCAAGCGTTTGATATCGACGTTTCCGGCGTCGACGTGGAGGGCGGCAGCTTTCTGCCTACAGGTCAGCTCTCCGACCGGGCAGCGGTGTTTAAGCGGCACATCATCATCGCGCACGCCCGGAGCATCGACGCGATTTTGGAGACATGTGCCTTGTTGGCGGCGGCGATGGATGAGCTGCCAACCGAGGAGTTTCACGCCCTGGTGTTCACACTTCCGTTTACGCTGCCGACCGCGCGCAAGATGGCGCAAATCGGACGCGCCGCCTGGCTGCGCGAAAGCGGCGTGGTCGAAAAATTGCCGCCCGCCTGGGGAACGATCTACCAGATTATCCAGATGCCGGAGGAGGAGGCGCGGCGCGCGATTGCCGACGGCCTTATTGACAAGGACGTGCGCCGCGCGGATGTGCGCGCCCTGCGCGGCGTCGCGGAGCACTGGGCCAATCCCCAGCCGACACCGGAACCGACGCCGGAAGCCGCTGACGGCCTAGTGGAGGTGGTCGTCGAGGACAGCGGCGAGGCGGCAGAAAAAAAGGGGGAGCCGACCCTGGAAAGGGGCAAATCAGCCCCGCCCCAGTACGTCAGTTCTCCGTATGTGGAACATATCCTGAAACTGTATGCGGGCGAAAGTATTGTCTTGCGCAGCGCCCTTGAGCATGCCTTGGAGGTGCGCGAGGCGCACAGGGACGAAATCGCCCCAGATAATCACTTTGCATGCAGCAATGTCAAAAGGCATTGCGCCATCTTATCGGACCTGCTGAGGCGTCTGGGGTGACCATGGCTGGCCACTGCTGCCATATGGACGGAGATTCTCCGTCCGTTTACCGGTCGGATGTGGTGCAAGCACGGAAAGACCATATCTGCGGGGAGTGTGGGCACCCGATCAAGCAGGGAGAATTTTACCTTGCGACCTTCGGGGTGTGGGATGGAGAGGCAAATTCGTATAAGGAATGCGGATTCTGCGCCTCCGCCATGGAGTTATGCGGATACTGCACCCATGGTGGCGAGTTTTCCGAGCATTTCAATGTCGACATTGAGGCTGATTTTATTGGGAAAATATTGGCGGTCGAAATCCATAACCGCCTTTTTGGAGATGATAAGAGAAAAATTTGTGCGGCGTGCGGGGAAATTTTTGACCCGCGTTGGGGGTGCGAGGATTGCGCGGAGAGGTTAGATGCCTGACCCCTGGCACACCCCCCGCGAACTCGCCGGCCTGCCTGGGCTGCCGGGGACTATTCGCGGACTGAGTAAGCTGGCGGCGCGCGAAGGCTGGCCGCGTCGCCCACACGCGGGCCGTGGCGGTGGCTGGGAATACCCGCTCTCCGCCCTGCCGGAAGAGACGCGCGCGGCCTTGCTCGTGCGCACCCTGCCGCCGGCGGCGCTGCGCGAAGCCGCCCCGGCGGCAGGCTCGGACCATTTTGCTGACGCCGGCAATATGGTCGCGCCGGTGGCAAAAAACGCGCCCATGGGCGCGTCGTCCGGGGCGCTCATGCCAGCGGCGACAAAACCGGTGCCCGCGCTTGCGCAATTGAAGGATCGGCAGAGGCAAAAAATGGATGCCAGGGTGTTGATTTTGCGATATGTAGAGAGTCTGGCTCCGCCGCAAGGGTCGCTGAGCAAGGCTGTCGCCGAGGCGGTGGAGCAGTCGCGCGCCGGGCTGCTGCCGGAAGTTGTTGCCCGTGCCCTGCCGCTCGCGCTGGGCGAGACGTGGGGCGCGGGCAAACCGCTGTCGGCGCGGACGCTTTTGCGCTGGCATGGCCGGATGCAAAAGCATGGGGTGGTGGCACTGGCGCCACAATCCCGGGAAAGAACGGCAGAGCCGGAGTGGGCGGCGCGCCTGCTGAGGCTCTATCGCGGCCGGTCGATGCCGACCCTGGCGGAGGCGGTGAAAGAGCTTGAGAAGCAAGGCGTTGGCGAGGTCCCTTCGTATAGCCAGGCGCGGCGTTACCTGGCAACGCGCGTCGGCGCGATCGAGGCGGTGCGCGGCCGGGTATCCGCGAAGGATTTGCGCGGGATGCTGCCGTTTGTGCGCCGCAATACCGCGATGCTCGCGCCGATGGCGATCCTTAACGGCGACGGCCACACCTTCAACTCTTTGGTCGCCCACCCGGATACCGGCAAGCCCTTCGTGCCGGAGGTGACAGATATTTTTGATGTGCGCACACGGCGTTGGGTTGGCTTTTCTGTTGGGTTTTCCGAGTCTTCCGAGGTGGTGATCGATGCTTTGGGGATGGCGGTGCGCATCGGCGGTGTGCCGGCGGTGTTGCAGTGGGACCGTGGCCGTGGCGCGAAAAATCTCATGATGGAGGCCCCTATTACCGGGCTTGCCGCGCGCATCGGCTTTGAGATCTACCACCCGGCGCCGCGCAACTCGCAGGCCGGCGGCATCGTCGAGCGATCACACCAGACTACCTTGATCGCGGCGGCGAAAAAGTTGCCGACTTTCATCGGCAAGCGCATCCGCGACCCGGATTTGCGGCGCGAGATGCTGCAAAAGATCAAGGAGGGAAGCGTCCTTCTGCCGACGTGGCAAGAGCTGATTACGCTGATTCAAGAGGCGATGCTCGCCTACAACAGCGGCCACGAACATCGCGCGCTGCCACGCATCGCCGACCCGGTGACCGGCCGCAAGCGGCATATGACCCCGAACGAGATGTGGGAGCGGGAGATTGCCGAAGGGTGGCGGCCGCTGCTGCTCGATGACGAACAACTTATTCATGAATTCCACCCGGAACGCATTTGTCGCGTGCGACGCGGTGAGGTGACTTTCTGGAAGATGACCTATTTTTCCAAGGATTTAACCGAGTTTCACCAGAGGGATGTACGGGTGCGCTACGACATCCGCGACGGATCCAAGGTCTGGATTTATTCCATGGATGGCCGCTTTATCGTCACAGCGGAACGGGATGCCAACAAGCGCCCCTACCTCCACGACAATGCCTTGGAGGCGGGTCAGGAGCGGCGACGCAAGGCACAAATTGTTCGACTAGATCAAAAACGGGAGGAGATCGAGGCTCGGAGCCGTAAGACCATCGAAGTGCGGCCGCTCACGCCCGAGGAACAGGCTGGGGTCACCCAGCAGTTGGAGCGCATGGGGGTGATCGAGGGGGAACCGGTTGTGATCGAATCGGAAACCCTCGTGCGCCCGGTATTTTCCGGGCCGCTTGCCGACGCCGAATGGGGGAAATGGGTGCTGAAAAACTGGAAAGAGGCGCCAGAGCGCGATCGGGAAGAGTTTTTGACCCGGACGCGGCAGATCAATTTTCGGCTGTTGATTGGGATCGAAGAAGCGGAGTTGGCCGCGATTCGCGAGGAGTGGGAGCGGCTGAAAGAGCGGGCCGGCTGACGCCTGAGCGACGCCAGCCGGCGGCACGGGTGATCGCTTTTTCGCGAGAAAGGCGATCGAAGAAAAACAATCCAAGGGGAGTATAACCGATGCGGGGAAAATTTTCAATCATCTCGAACGTCCAGCGCTTTCTTGCCGGGGTCATCGACGTAGAGGCGCGCGGCGCGGCCGAGTCTTGCTTGATGGTAGTGGATGGCAAGCCGGGCCTGGGAAAGACACGGACGATGGAGTGGTGGGCGGCGCAGAACGGCGCGGTCTATCTCACCGCCTCGCCGGGCTGGAAAGATCGTGTCTGCTACATGCTGCGGGAGCTGCTGCAAGCGGCCGACCCGACGATCAAACCCAGCCGCACCGAGGAAAAACTTGTGCAGCAACTGCGCGAGACACTGCTGTTTCGCAACAAAGCGCAGCGGGCACAAGGATCCGTGTTCGGTGTGGTGATCGATGAAGCCGAGGTGGTGGTGCGCGAGAAGCGCTTGGTTGAAACGCTGCGCATCAAGCTTTCGGATGAGCTTGAAATACCGTTCGTGCTCGTTGGCATGGATGGTTTACGCAGCGATATGGCGCATACGACGCCACAAGGGGTGAGTCGGGTGAGCCGTTTTATAGAGTTTACGCCGTTGACGCTTGAGGATGCGCAACAGCTTGTGCGCGACCTGTGCGAAGTGGCGGTGAAAGATGAGCTTGTCGCCTATCTGCATAAGGCAACCAAGGGCTACATCCGGGAGATTTACAACAGTCTCTCCCGTATCGAAGGGTACGGCAAGAAAAACCCAGGCCCTGTTGGCCTGAAGGAAATGCGCGGGCAGGTGTTGTTCAGCGACCGCGCCGGCAAGGAAGTGGTGGTTTACGGCAATTAAACAGGGAGAGTTTTTATGGCCGGAAGAGCAACAACCCAGGAAGGGATTTTAACGGCCATGGATGGCGAGACGGTAAAAACGACACGGGAATTGGCAGCGGCTATGGGCAAAAGCGCGAACGAGATTGCCAGCACCACGAGCTTACTGGTGCGGCGTGGTCTTTTGGAACGTATTGAAAATGGTCGGTTTCGCTTGACGCCCACCGGGGAGGACCTGAAGCGGCGCGGCGGCAAGATCTTTTCCGGCCCCATGGCCCCTTTTAGCGCGGCAAAAAGTCCGACGACGCGGCGGTTTCGGCAACGATTATGGACCGCTCTCTACAACAGGAACAAAGCGGCCACGATTGACGACCTTTTGCAACTGGCCGTCGACGGCACCGAGAAAAACCCGAGGAACAACGCCCATAAGTATCTGCGATATCTGGAGAAAACAGGGTTTGTGATCAGAATGGAGCGCAAAGGGGAGGGTCGTGCGCCAACGAGCAACGGGCTTGATCGTTGGCTGCTCACACGCAAGAGCGGCTGGCGCGCCCCAGTGCCGCGAGAAAACGGCGAAGTCTACGACCCCAACACCGGCAAGACTTATCCGCTGGCGGCCAAGAGCGTCGCCATGGATACCCCTTTGACCGGCAGCGATATCAACCGGCTAGCCGATGCCATATCCGGCTATCGGGAGGAGGTTGGCCGTGCAACTCCATGAGATCAAAGAAAGACTTCAGGAGATTGGCGATAGCGTACAGATCACGACCGCACTTGGCGAGGCGTTGATCGAGCTGGATCGTATCCATGACGGCTGGTCGGCGCGGCAGGGGTTTCGCAACCCACGGCGTGGCTATCGGCTCTGGTGGGACCACTCCCGTGCGCATGAGGCGCGCACGTTCGAGTCGATCGATGAGCTGATGGAGGCTTTGCGCTGGTTTGCCCCACCACGGCTGGGGGTGACGACGGAAGAGGGAGGCGACCATCATGTCCGACATGTGGCGTGAGGTGTTGGCAAACAAAGTCAAGGAGATCGGCGTGCGACGCACGGCGGCATTCTTGGAGACTTCTCCATCAGTGGTGTCGCAGCTCAACAACGGCCGCTACAAAAGCCCGGCTGGCCGGTGGGTCATCCTGATCATGAGCATGTGGGGTGAGGTGAGCTGTCCGGCCCTGCTGCGCACGATCAGTCTGGACGCCTGCCGCGCCTACCAGGAGCGGCCTCCGACCAACGGCTTAGACCTTAAGGTGGAAAAAATGGTCGGAATCTGCCGTCGCTGTCTCTATTTCAAGGGAGAGAAGACATGAAAGGCACTATTTTGCGGGATATTTTTCTGTCTGGCCCGGCAGGCCTGCGTGAAAAGCGCTGGCGCGCCCGGCCGCGCACCCAGAAAGAATCGATGAGCCTGCTGAAGCGGCTCAACGTCTGGTGGACCGACTGGACGGATATGGGGCGGGTGTTGGCGGCGGTCGAATGGCATCCAATGGCGACCGTCGGCGAGATTTCAAACGCTCTTTCATGTTGTTATGAAGGCATGGCAGTGGAACGCGTGCGTCTGCTGCTGGACCGGCTGGTTGTTGCCGGCCAGGTGATGAAGGGATGGAATGTGGGCGGCGAGATCCGCTACTGGAAAAAAGGCTTTCGGTTGGATGATTGGAACGAGGAGAAACGGGGATGAATGAAGAGAGCTTGTTGTTGTGGAACATGGCCCAGAATCTGTGGGCCCTGGAAGACAAAAAACAGGGAATTGAACAGGAGATCAAGCAGATCTTCGAGAAAGCAAAAGGGGACGGCTTCAACCTCCGCGCGTTGCGTTTTATCGTACTCATGGGACGGATGAGCAAGAAGAAGCGCGATAAATTTTTCCGAATGGTGTGTCTTTACGAGGAGACTCTGACTGCGGCTGCTAGAGAGGTGAAATCAGGAAATGGGTAAGTCGGTGAAAGTGAAGGGAGAGGCGGAAAAGGTGCCGGTCCCGCAAACACGGGAGGCGGTCGTTGAAGCGATTTCGCTGATTGGTCACTTGCAGCGCGAGCGCACAGTGATTGAGGCGGAGATGAACGAGCGGCTGGCGGCGATCAAGGAGGAGTATGAGAAAAAAGCCGGACCGATGGCCGAGGAGATTCGCGAGCTTCATCGCGGCGTGCAGGTGTGGTGCGAAGCCAATCGCGCCGCGCTGACCGAAGGCGGGCGCATCAAGACCTGCGCTCTGGCATCCGGGGAAATCTCCTGGCGGCTGCGGCCGCCGCGCGTGGCGGTAAAAGCAGTTGATTTTGTAATCGATCTGCTTGAAAGCAAAGGGCTTGCGCGCCTGGTGCGCCTCAAAAAGGAGATCAACAAGGAGGCGATCCTGGCCGACCCGGACGCGATCGCCGGGGTGAAAGGGCTTTCGATCACCCAAGGCGAGGATTTTGTGATCAAACCGTTCGAGAGCGAACTGGAATCGGTGATGTGATGCGAAACCGGGGCTTTTGTGCCCTGGTCGCCAGGCGGTGGTGCGCCTGGCCTGATGAGCAGCCAAAGGAGGTTTTATGCACCTGACCTGCCCGTTTTGTGGAAGTGATGCGCCGTGGGAGATTTGGCAAGCAAGCGCCGACCTGAAAGAGATCGGCGAGCTGTTTGCGAGGCTTCCAGCCAACGTAAGAGACAAAGTTCTGTTCTACATGCGGTTTTTTCATCCCGAGAAAAACGCGCCGTCGCACGGGCGGCGCAAGCGGCTGCTTAAGTCCATTGTGGATCTGGTCACGAGTGGCCAGGTGCGGCAGGGCCACCAGCCGCCACGACCGACGACGCCGGAAATTTGGGCTCGGGCGATGGCGCAAATGATTGCCCAGGGTGAACAAGGCAAGCTTAAACTGCCTTTGGCATCCCATAATTATTTAATCGCCATCGCCTACGCCGCCGCCGACCGCGCGCACGCGGACGCGGAGCAGGCGCGCGAGGAGAGGCGGCGGCGCCCGCTGCGCGAAGAGCCGCCGGCGGTGACGGAAGAGTCACGCGGGCCACTACTGGAGCTCAGTTACCTGTACCACCGCGCCCTGAGTGCGACGATTGGCTTGATGCGGCCAGACCCGGCGCTTGATCTGCGCCTTGCCAGGGTGGATAACATCTACACTCGCGCGCAAGAGGCACACGGGCAAGATCTGGAAAGGCTTCTGATCGAGGCCCGGGAGGTGATGCATGCCGACAACTAAACCGAAACGCACTGGCCGTAACGCGCGGCTGGCTGCTGTGCATTGCGAACGCAAGCAGCGTGGCATCCCCGAGGAGGCCTACCGCGACCTGCTGCGCGCGGAGTTTGGCGTCGCATCCTCCAAAGAGCTGACCGACGCACAGCTCTGGCGGCTGGCGGCGATCCTGCGCGGCGAGGCGGCGCCGTTGCCCGGCTCACCCGATCCGACCAAGAACAGGCCGACGCCACGGCCGGAGGTGCGCGGGCTGTGTGCCAAGATCTACAAGCAATGCGAAAGCTTGGCCGAGGCCGGTTTTTTGCCGCTGGATCCTGGTAAGACCTGGCAGGATTACGTCGATGCCGTGGCCTACAACGTCCTGTTTCGCGGGCAGAAGGTCATCGTCAAGCATGAGCTGCTCAGCGGCCGGCAGCTGGTCAAGGTGGTGCAAGCCCTTGCCGTGCATCAAAAGCGGCACGGGGTGGCGACCGGGGAGAAATAGATATGGGAGAGCTTGGTCTGGAAGATTTCCCCAGAACCCTGCAAGAGATTGCCGAGCTGATTGGCGTGCCGGCGACACGGGAGTTGGTGCGCGTCTGGGGCGGTTCTTTTTTGCCAGTGATGGCCGGGCTGCCGGAACATCACCCGATTGTGCGCGCCATCGGCCGGCCGGCGTGCGTGGCGCTGGCGGAGCACTTTGGTGCCGAGCGCCCGTATCTGCCGCGCGCCTGGCGCGGGCTTTTGCGCCAGCGCAACAACCGCTTGCGCGCGCTCTACGACCAGGGCGGCGTGACGGTGGATGCCCTGGCGCGGCAGGAAGGGCTTTCGTGCCGGATGGTGACGATCATCCTCGGGCAGCCCGACGCGCCATCCTACCCGACGCTGGATTTTGGTGAGTGAGGCTGCACAAAAGGGGTTGACAAGCCCCCAGCAAACCCTGATCCCTATCCACAACGACCACCTCATTGACGGCGCCCCGACCGTCAGCGCCCGGGAGCTGCACCAATTCCTTACTGATGGCGGTGCTGGTGTTGGCGCTGATCAAAGAGTGTCGCGCCGGCCTGTCCAACGTTGGATTTCGTGGGGGTAGCAATGAATTGGATTCGTAGAGGTAAAAACCCACCAGACGCCGCCGACGTGCTGGTTTACACCAGAAAGGGGCGGGTGACGCTCGGGGTTTTTTGCAAAGAAGAAGAATGGAAGCCGGTGTGGGGGCATCTCCCGGAGCGTAATCTGTTAACCGGCTGGTATTACTACGATGATGAAGATCGTGGATTTGTTCCGGAGTATTTGATTGACGTTACGAAGGACGACAGAGATCTTGTTACGCATTGGATGCCGCTACCACCACCGCCAGCGCAAGACGCGGAGGGGGGGTCGGAGCGGGTAAATAATTAAAACTGAAACCTTTCATATTCATTTACTTTCCCCTGCCGGGTAGGATTGCCGACAGGGATCAACCAAGGCCGGTTGGATCCCCCTGGATCCGACCGGCCTTTTTGTTTGTGAGGGATGAAAGATGGCTCTTGAGCCCGTTTGCACGCACGACCTGGCGCCGATCGAGTTGCAATTGGTCCGGCACGAAGGGCTGCGACTCTACCCGTACAACGACACCACTGGGCATCAAACGATCGGCGTCGGCCGTAACTTGACCGATGTTGGCATCTCCGAAGCCGAGGCCTACGTCCTGCTGCGCAACGACATCGCCAAGGTCCGCGCCGGGCTCATGGCTGACTACCGCTTCTTTGCCACGCTTGATGAAGTGCGACAGAGGGTATTGATCGACATGGCATTCAATCTCGGGCGTAAAGGTTTGGGAACGTTCCAAAACTTTCTGCGTGCCGTCGCGCGTGGGGATTACGCCGACGCCGCTCAGGAGATGCTCAAATCGCGCTGGGCCGACCAGGTTGGCAAGCGCGCGCACACGCTCTCGGCGATGATGGAGAGCGGCGAGGTGCCGGCCGATGCCTTCCCGGTCATTGCCTGGCCGGGCTGCTGAAAAAGGAGACAAACCCCATGATTTCTGAACCGATTCCGTTTTCCGATACCGCCGCCGCCTCGCCGTTTCCTTGGTGGGCCAAAGCCGCAACTGTGCTTGCCCTGGCGTTTGGCCTGGGGATTTTGCTGCCGCTCGTGTTCGCGGGCCTTGTCAGTATTATCACCCTTATCTCCGGAGGTGTGGCATGAGCGAACCTGAAATTTCCACGTTCAAGCCCGGCTATCCTGATAGCTCGCTGGGGGTCGCCGCCACGCCGCGCACGTTTTCCGGCGAGGAGATGGAAGCCCTGGTTGCCAAACAGGTCGCGCTCATGCTGCAAACGCGCGGGCTGCCCTCCGTGCGCGCGCCGAGCGCGCTTGATCGTCTTGGCGTGCATTTAAGGGCGCTGGCAAAAGAGCCGTCCACCTGGTCCGGCATCGCCTTGATCGGTGGCGCCGTTGGCATGCATATCGACCCGGCACATCTGCAAGAGATCGCCACCGTCGGTATGGGTGTCGCCGGGGCGGTGTTCAGCCTGTTCCGCACCTCGGAGGATGGAGTGTGACCAACGAAACCCTACACGAATCCATCGGCCTTCTTACCGGCCGCGTTGAGGCGATGGGGGAGTGCCAAAACCAGTCGTTTGAGCTGCTGCAAGGGATTGACGAGCGGTTGCGCAAGGTTGAGCAAAAATCCGCCGTGCATGGGGCGTTGGCGGGGGGCGCGGCGTCGTTGATTGTCGCCATCTGTGGCGACTATTTCCGTAAGGCAACCGGCGGCGGCTGATGGCCAAGACCTCCCTCTTGCACAAGGTGCGCGCCCTCTATGTTTTCCAAGGGGAAAGCATGGAGAGCATTGCACGTCAGCTTGGCCTTGGGCCCAACACCGTGCGGCGCTGGCACAAAAAAGCCAAAGCGGCGGGTGATGACTGGGAAATTGCGCGCGAAGGCGCGGTGATGGCCGCTGGGGGGACGGATAATTTAAGCCGGGCGATGCTTGGGATGCTCTCGCGCTACATCGTCTTGTTCGAGAAGGCATTGATACAGGCGGAAGCGAGCGAGGAGAGCAAGACGGTAATCGAGCTTTCCGATCGACTCGGTAAGCTCTCTGACGCCTTCCTGAAGACCATCAACACCGTCAAGAAAGATGCGCCGGAGATCGACCGCGTGGCGCTCGTGCAAACCTTCATGCTCACCCTGAACGCCTACCTGCTGCGCGAACACCCGGAGCTGGCGAAGGCGTTTCAGGCTGTCTTTGGTGGATTCACTAAGGATCTTGTGCGCGTGTTTGGCAAGCGGGTGGTGTCGCAGGCGGAGATCCAGGAGCTGCTTGCCCGCGCGGCGCCGACAAAAGAGATTGACGCGATCGATCCCGGCGCTCTTTCGCGCATCCGTGAAGAGGTGTTCGGCGTGCCGGGGGGCGGCGATGCCTAAGTCAGACCCCGCGCGCGGCGTACTGCTGCCTTACCAAAAACGCTGGGTGGAGGATGGGGCGCGCTTCAAAATCGGCATGTGGTCGCGCCAGACCGGCAAGACTTTCGCCACCACCCTGGAGGCGGTGCTCGATGTGCTTGCCGCCGAAAGTACACGCAAGAAAACACGTTGGACCATCCTTTCCATCTCGCATGACCGCGCCAAGGACGCCATCGAGGATGGCGTCAAGCGGCATTTGAGCGCCGCGCGCATCGCCTTTGAGGCGATGGAGCTGCCCTTTACGGCCGAAGAAACCGTGTTCGAGGTGCGCCTGGCGCACGGCTCGCGCATCCGCGCCATCTCCGCGAACCCGGTCACCGCGCGCGGCATGAGCGAAAATTTGATCCTGGACGAGTTCGCGCACCACAAGGACAGCCGCAAGATCTGGGCGGCGCTCTTTCCGGTCATCTCCCGACCGGAATTGAAAATCCGCGTCATTTCAACGCCGAACGGCAAGGGAAACCGGTTCTATGAGCTGATGACATCGGATGATCCGCTGTGGACGCGCCACGTCGTCGATATCCACCAGGCGGTCAAGGAGGGGTTGCCGCGCGACATCGAGGAACTGAAATGTGGCATCGGTGACCCGGACGCCTGGGCACAAGAGTTTGAGCTGCAATGGCTCGACGAGGCCAGCGCCTGGCTGTCGTTTGACTTGATCGATGCCGTCGAAGAAAACCGCGCCGGCGTGCCTGAGAACTACACCGGCGGCCCCTGCTTTGTCGGGGTCGACATTGCCGCGCGCAACGACCTGTTCGTGATTTGGGTTTTGGAAGCGGTGGGTGATGTGCTCTGGACGCGCGAGATTATCGCCCGCCGGCGCATTTCGTTCCAGGAACAAGACGCTCTGCTTGATGAAGTCTTCCGCCGCTACCGCGTCACGCGCTGCGCGATGGACCAGACCGGCATGGGCGAAAAACCGGTGGAAGATGCCAAGCGCCGGCACGGGTCGGTGCGCGTCGAGGGGGTTTTGTTCACCTCCGCCAACAAACTCACCTTGGCGACCGAAGGGAAAGAGGCGTTCGAGGATCGTAAGATCCGGATTCCGCAGGGGGATATCACCTTGCGCGAGGATTTGCACCGCATCAAAAAAACCGTTGGCCCCACCGGCGTGCCACGTTTTCTCGCCGAGAGCGACAGTCAGGGCCATGCCGATCGCGCCTGGGCCTGCTTTTTGGCAGTGCATGCGGCAGCAATGAAACAGACTGATTGGTCTTGCCTTATGACCGCCGGCCGCCGAGCGACGGCCGGCCGGTGGACCCGGGGCATCTTTGGGAGGGTATTCTGATGCGCGCGGCGATGCGACAGGAACTTGCACAGCTCGGACAAAATCCGTTCTGGCCCGCCACTAATGGGGTGCTGCGCTCGCATGATACGACGCTGCTGCGCTATGGCGGCGCGCAAGGGATTTGGGCCTATGACCTGCTGGAAATGGACGATGCCGTCCATGCCAACCTGCAAAAACGCAAACTGGCGGTGGTGGGCCGGCCGTGGAACGTCGAAGCCGCATCGGAAGAGACCAAAGACCAGGCAGCGGCCGAAGCTATCGAAAAGATCCTGCATGCGCTGCCGTTCGATCGCATCTGCGGCAACCTGCTCGACGCTATCCTGAAAGGGTTCGCGGTAGCGGAAGTGGTGTGGGAGGCGCGCGACAGGCTGATCATCCCGCAAAAGATCCTTTCCCGCGACCAACGCCGCTTCCATTTTGACCTGGAGAGCCAGCCGCTGCTCGCGACCTGGGAGAACATCTACCCCGGTATCGCCGTGCCGGAACGCAAGTTCATCGTCCACCGCTACGGCGCCAAGGATGAAAACCCCTACGGCCTCGGGCTCGGGGCACAGCTTTATTGGCCGGTGTGGTTCAAGGAGCACGTGAACGAGTTTTGGTCGACGTTCCTGGATCGCTTCGGCAACCCGGGGCTGGTCGCCAAATACCCCGCCGGCACCGACCCGGCGCAGCAGCGCGAGTTGCTGGAGGCCCTGAAGAACTGGGGCCAGGAAACCGCGATCTCTGTCCCCGATTCGATGTTGATCGAGCTGATCGAGGCCGGAAAAGGGGGCGGCGCGGACAGTTATTTCCAATTCTGCACGTACCAAGATAACCGAATCTCCCGCATCGTCCTGGGCGAAACCGACGTGTCCGGCAAGCAGAGCGGCGGCGCCATCGCCGCCGCTGCCATTATTCGCAACGAGGTGCGCCTGGAGCTGGTACAGGCCGACGCCAGCCTGCTCGCCGATACCCTCAATAATACCCTGATTGCCTGGCTGTGCGACTTTAATTTTCCGAACGTCACCCCGCCGCGTATCAAGTGGGACGTGACGCTACCGGAGGACCTGAAGACCAAGGCGCAGCGCGATTTGATCCTGACGCAGATGGGGTACGAACCGGATCTGGAATACATCAACCGGACTTATGACGGGGCCTGGCGCAAACGCGCGGCCCCGACCCCTCAAATGGCGGTGGGAGAGCCACCGAAGCCGGGGATGGAGACCGGAGGCAATCCACAAATCGAGGGGCTCCCGAACGACACAGGGGTATCGGTCGCGGAGATGCTGCCGTCGCTTTACGCCGAAGCCGGTACCGAGGCTGTCATACGCGACGCCGCCCGGCTGGAAGCTTTGATTCCAGACGCGGCCGCCCTGCAAGCGGCAAGCGAAGCGATGTTTGAGCCGATCCTTGCGCGCCTGCAAACGGGCGCAACGCCTGCGGAAATCCTGGGCTGGCTGGCTGAAACCTGGCCACAAATGGATTTTGGCGTCCTGGAAGGGATGTTGGACCAGGCCGCCCTTTCCGCCTTGCGCCTCGGGGGGAGAAATCATGGCTGATCCCCAGTCTCCCCTCCTGCTCTCTCCCCAGCTGCGCCCGGAACGGGCCGTCGACTACTTGCGGCAAAAAAAACCGCGCCTGAGCTGGCGCGGCGGGGAGTTGAGCGCGGCAGAGCATGCACACAACTTTACCGTCGCCAAGGCCGGCAGCCTGGATATCCTTGAAACCATCCGCAACGGCCTGATTCAGGCGTTGGAATTGGGGCAGACGGAAAAGTGGTTTGTCGACCGGATGACGCCGATCCTGCAAGCCAAGGGGTGGTGGGGGTCTAAGACCGTCATCAACCCGCAAGGGGTGGAAGAGGAGGTGCAGCTTGGGAGCCTTCCCCGTCTGCACACCATTTTCCAGACCAACATTTGGGCCGCCTACAACGCCGGACGCTATGCGGCGCAGAGAGAGACCGCCGACTTTGCCCCCTGGTTGAAGTATGTCGCGGTGATGGATGCACGCACGCGCCCGGCGCACGCGGCGATGAACGGGCTGGTCTTTCACATCAATGACCCGATTTGGGAAACCTGCTACCCGCCGTGCGACTACAACTGTCGCTGCACGACCGTTGCCTACAGCGACGCGATGCTGCGGCAGTATGGCCACCGCCCATTTTCCAGCGAGGGGCGTGCGCTGTCGGTGGCGCGCGTGGTCGGGCATGACCCGGCCACGCAGGCACCGATCTTTCGTACCGTCACCGGCTATCGCATCCCCAAACCCGGCGGCGGCGAGATCATTTTTGCCCCGCGCCCGGGTTTCGACAGCAACCCGGCCGGCGCCTGGCCGCGCTACGACTTCGGCAACACCTTTACCGACCAGACCTTTGCCCCCGGGCAAAAAACCTGGCGGGATTACGGTCGCCCGGATGCACGGGAGCTTAAGGCGGTCGCCTGGCCAAAGGCGGCAGAACTCCCCGTCGACCCGCTCACCGCCCTGCGCGCGGTGTTCCAGGTGAGCGCGACGCAGCCGTTGCGCGAGATTGCCACCCCAGTCAAGCCGGCCGTGGTGCATGACTCCCTGCTGGCGAAGATGGCGGCGGAGATGCCGCCACACCTGGCGGCCGCGATCCCGACCCTGCCGGACACCCTCGCCACCCCTTTGGAGGTGTGGCTGGCAGCGGACGCGGCCAGCGTCTTCCGTCGCCACTTCCTTGCCTTCTACCGCCAGCCGGACGCGTCGTCGCCGTTTGCCGTGCTGGTGAAAGAGGGGCAGGACGGATTTCTCGCCTGGGAGGTGCGCACCGACCCGGAAGAGATCAACAGCTTGCGCGTCGGGGGATTGATTCATCCGTCGTCGCCTACGCGGGAGAACGACTAATGCCAGCGCCTGTGATCGAGGTGACCCTGCAAGACGCGGCTTTGCGGCAGGTGCTTAACCGCCTGGCTTTGGCCGGCGAGGATATGACTCCAGCCATGGGACGCGCCGCCGCCATCATGGCCATGGCGGTCGATGAAAACTTTGCCGCGCAGGGGCGTCCCGGCTGGCCGCCGCTCAATCCGGACTATGCCGCCGCCAAGAGCGCGGCCGGCTTCGGTGAGGCCATCCTGACGCGCGGCGGCCGGTTGCGCGCCTCAATCGCCCAATCTCCGACCTGGGGGCGCAACTTTGCCACCGTCGGCACCAACATGGTTTACGGGCCAATCCACCAGTTCGGTGGCACCATCACGCCGAAGAGCGCGAAAAGCTTACGCTTTCCGATCGGCGAGCGCATCGCCCACGCCCAGCGCGTCACGATCCCCGCTCGCCCTTACCTGATGCTGACAGCCGAAGATGAGATCGCCCTGCAAGAGGCGGTGGGGGAGGCGTTGCTACAAATCGCTCAAAAAGGCCCTTAGAACGCATTTTGTCCGCAAAACCATATCAACCTACCAGGATGAAATAAAAATGGATCCTGGAGCCCAGTAAACACCCAGAAAACACGGTTGCGCCATGCTGAAACCTTTAACGATCTTCCGCTCTGGCACCCACACCGATGCCAGCGGCCAGACCACCCGCTTTTCACTCCCCGACCTGGAAGCCACCGCCAAAGCCTACAACCCGGCCCGCTTCGAGGCGCCGATCACCATCGGCCACCCGGCGCATGACGCGCCGGCCTGGGGGTGGGTCGAAAGCCTGGCGGTAAAGAACGGCCACCTGGTGGCCGTTCCGAAACAGGTGGAACCAGCCTTTGCCGACCTGGTGGAGCGCGGGCGCTTCAAAAAGCTTTCCGCCGCCTTCTACCACCCCAACTCTCCCAGCAACCCAACCCCGGGCGTCTACGCCCTGCGCCATGTCGCCTTTCTTGGCGCGCAACCTCCCGCCATCAAAGGTTTGCCAGACGCCACCCGACACGAGGCGTCCTTTGCCGATGACGGTAACTACTTCACATTTCAGGAGATGGAGATGACTGTACCCCAAGAGAGTGCCGTGCCGGAGACGGCTGCGCTGAAAGATCCGGACGCCCTCGCGGCGCAAAAAGAGGCCCTGCGCAAGCGCGAACTGGCCTTTGCCGAAAAAGAGGCCGCGCTGCAAAGACGTGAGCGCGATCTGCGCCGCGCGCAACTCCAGGCCAATGCCGATGAACTAATCAAGGCCGGCAGGCTGCTGCCGCGCGATCGCGATGGCGTGGTCGCTTTTATGGAAGCGCTGCCGGAAACCACGCTGACCTTTGGCGAGGGGCCGCAAACAACGCCGGCGCAATGGTTTCAAAACTTTCTCAAACAGCAGCCGGTACAAGTGACCTTTGGTGAAATGCCGGGCGGGCCGGTGCTCCCTTCTCTTCCGGAAGGGGCGACCCTGAATCGCCAGGGTAACCTGGTCGATGCCAGCCGCCAGGCCTTGCACCAGCAAATCCAGGCTTACGCCGAACAGAACAAAATCCCCTACATCGAAGCCGCGCAGCGGCTTGGCGCCTGACCAGGAGCCTGATCATGTCCATCGGATATCCCGCTTCCCACTACACCCTGACCGCCGGCAGCGGTGGCGTCACGATCAACCGTTTTGCCTTGGCTAATGGCACCTTGGCCGGCGTCGGCTCGCACCCGGTCGGCATCGCGGCGGCGACCGCCGCTTCTGGCGCGACGTTCACCCTTGCCGCGCTTGGTTGCGCTCTGATGGAGGCCGGCGGGGCCATCGCTGTCGGCGGTGCTATCGAAGTCGACGCCAGCGGCCGCGGCATCGCCCCGGCCGGCAACTCCACTAACCCAGTGGTGGCACGCGCCCTGACCGCCGCCACGAATCAGGGTGACCTGATTCTTGTCAACCTGATCCCGAACTGACAAGGAAGGTTAAGACCATGTCACAACAGAGTTTCCAGCTCCTGAGTCTTACCGTGGTTGCGACCACCGCGATCGTCGGCAACCGCTTCGTGACCATCGGCGGTGCACAGGCCGGCCAGGGCGGCGATGCGTTTGGCGCCGCGCTGACTGCTGCCAGCATCGGGGACGCGATGGCTGTGGCCACCATCGGCACCGCCATCCTTGAGGCCGGCGCCGCCATCAACATCGGCGACCCCCTACAAAGCGATGCCTTGGGGCGCGCTGTCCCGCAAACCAACGGCCTGCGCCTCGCCATCGCCTTGCAAGCCGCCACCGCCACCGGCCAGACGGTGGAAGTGCTATTGAAACGGTCTTAACCAGACGCGCCCATGTGCGCGCCCTATCCTTCTTGAAGGAAATTTCCCATGCCGATGATGAACCCGGCGCAAACGCGCCTGATCGATCCGATTCTTACCAATCTCGCCCTCGGCTACCGCAACGCGGAACTGGTTGGCGCTCAAATCTTCCCTGCCGTGCCGGTCGCCCTTTCCGGCGGCCAGGTGCTGACCTTTGGCCTGGAGGCATTCAAGGCCTATAACACCCTGCGCGCGCTCACCGGCACGATCCGTGAGGTTACTTTTTCCTACACCGGGCAGCATTACGCCCTGGAGATCCACTCCCTGGCTGGCAAGGTGGCTTTCGAGACGGTGCGGGACGCGCGCGTGATGCCGGGTATCGACTATGCTGCACGCGCCATCAACAACGTCATGCGCATCCTTATGCTGGAGCTGGAGCTGCAACAGGCGGCGCTCGCGACCAATGCCGCCAACTACGACAGCAACCACAAATCCGCCCCTTCCGGCGCGGACAAATGGTCCGCTTCCACGTCGAACCCCTCACAGCAAATTTTCGTGGCGAGGGAGGCGATCCGTTCCAGCGTCGGCGTCTACCCGAACGTGGCCCTGCTGAGCGCCCAGGCCTTTTCCGCCCTGCAAAGCCATCCGGCGATCCTTGATCGCGTGAAGTACACCAGCCGCGACTCCATCACCACCGAGATCCTTGCGCAGCTGTGGGAGATCGACCGCGTGGTGGTTGGTAAGGCGATCAGCGCCGACGACGCCGGCAACCGATCTGACGTGTGGGGCAACAATGCCCTTCTTGCCTACTCCGCCATCGGGTCGATGAGCGCGGAGGAACCCTCCTACGGCTATACTTACACCATGGAGGGTAACCCGACCGTCGATCGCCCGCACTACGACGATGACACCCGCTCGTGGAAATACCCCGTGCATTATGAACGCGTGCCGCTGATGACCGGGATGACCAGCGGCTTCCTAATCGCCAGCCCCTGCTGAAGAGGCCGCCGTGTACGCCAATGTCAACGACATGGTTTCCCGCTTCGGCGAGGCGGAGATGGCGCAACGCAGCGACCTGGTGGCCGGAACCACCCTTGATGCCGCCGTGATCGGCCAGGCCCTGGCCGACGCGACGGCGGAGATGGATGGCTATCTTGCCACCCGCTACACGCTGCCGCTGTCGCCACAACCGACGGTGCTGAACCGCACCTGTTGCGATATCGCCCGTTATCTCTTGTGGGGAGATAACCCTCTGGAGATGGTGAGGGAACGCTACCAAAACGCTATCCGCATGCTGGAGGCGGTGGCAAAAGGGCATATCTCCCTCGGTATGCCCACCGATGACACCCCGGAACCGGTGACGGGCGGCGTGACCTATCACGCCGCCCCGCGGGTCTTCGTCGCCGGGGCGTTCCCGAGCATCTTCCGGTAAAGGAGGCGGCGATGCAGCTGCCGATTACTGATTACCTTTTTCTGGAAAAAGAGATCATTGCGCGGCTGGCAGCGACGGTGCCCGGACTGCCGGTGCTGGCCATCGATAACGAGGCGCAGCTGCGCATGAACTTGCTCCCCGTCACCAGCGCCTTTGTCTGGATGATCGACGACCGTCCGGGCGAAGTCATGTCGCAAGGGCGTGGGCAAAAGATCCACCAAAGCTGGCTTGTCGAGCTGGTGACAAAAAATGCCGCACAGCCCCTCACCGGCACGGCGGCACGCCAAGAAGCCGGGCCGATCATGATGCAAATCCGTGAAGCTCTCGTCGGCTGGACGCCAAACGAATACGTCGTTTCCAGGTTCCGACAAGAAACATCTGCCGTGAAAAAAATGGCCATGGAAGGGGGAATCATTATCCGCCCCCTGCAATTCGGCGCGGAATTCACACTGAAGACAAACAATTAGAAAGGATCACCCGTGGACGGACTCCTTGCCTCCGGACAACTCTTCATCAGCCGATTCAACCCCGACGGCACGCCGCAAGATTGGGGTGATGTCGGGAATACCAAATCGTTCAGCCTGCACGAACAGGCGGACGCGAAAGTACGCTTGTCCAATAACCCGGACACCTTTGCGACGCCGTTGAATTCTGTCCCGATTCCGAAGCCGCTCGAACTCGCGATCAAGACCGACGAGCTTAACCCGGCAACGCTGGCTATCATCTTTCGGGGGGAGACCGCTCCCCTCTCCGAAGGGGCAGGCACGGCAACGGTTGAAACCTTCGCCGCCACCCCCGGCAAATACCGCAAGCTGGGCAACCGCAACATCCAGACCGCAAACTTCTCTTTGAAGAAGACGGCAGGGGCAAGCGCCACCGCCTGGGCTGCCACCACCGCCGTAACTCTTGGCACCTGCGTGCATCCGGTCACAGCCAACGGCCACTACTACAAATGCACCGTGGCCGGCACCACCGGGGCTTCCGCCCCGACCTGGCCGACAGACGGCTCTACCGTCACCGACGGCACGGCCACCTGGATCGATGCCGGGGTGATCACGCTGACGCCGACCATTGATTACGTCGTCGAATACCAGAGCGGCATGGTGATGCCGACCATCGGCGGCGCCGCCACTCTCGGGGACAACTTGACCGTCACCTACGACCATCATGCCGTTTCCGGCAATCGCGTATCCGGGGGTCTCAAACGGTCCATTTACTGCCGGGTACGCTTGCGCGGCGTCAACCTGGCCAATCAGGAACCAATCGAAGTTTACATCCCTTACACCTCCCTCTACCCCAACGGGGCAGTGGAGTTCATGTCCGAAAATTATGCCACCTTCGACCTGAAAGGGAGCCCGACACTGGCCACCGGCGAGAGCGCACCCTACTACGTCGACATTCTCAACCCGTTTTAATGACAGGAGTCTCCCTATGCCGCGCACCTGTGCCATGACCGTCGCCGGTCATACCGTTACCGTCCATGAACTCACCCTTAACGACCAGGCCAGTTGGCTTGCCGCGCAGGCGGACCGGCCGCTCAGCGTAGGCGAAGCGGACGAAACCTTTCTGCCCGATATCGCCGTGTCCGACCTGCTCGCCATGGTCGACGGGTTGACGCGGGAAGATATCGGCCCGCTGGCCCCTTCCGACCTTGCGCCGGTGGTGGCGAAAGCGCGGGAGTTGAACCCGCATTTTTTCGCCATGCACGACTGGCGCCACCGCCACCGACGGGAGTTCAAGGAGTACGTGCTGACGGAAAACCTGAAAAGGGCCATGCAGGATCGGCCGTCGGAACCCCTTGCGCCGACAGCGGACTCTGCCGCGCCGTCGGCTACCTGGCCGCCGCTGAGTCCGATTGCCCCGTCGCCGCCCACGCCTGCGCCGTCTACCACGCCCGCGCCCGCCTCCGGCGACAGCTTGCCACCCTCGAATCCACCGCCTGCACCCTTGCCCGCAACGGGCACGGCATGATCTGGGATTATCCATGGCGGCGCTTTCTCGCCGCCGTGGATGAGTTCACCCACGCACACGGACTTAAGCGATGAGTACACCTGGCAATCTTACCGTTTCCATGTCCCTTACCATGAATGCAACGCCGTTCGTGGAGGTGCTGCAAAAGGTCGAAGCGGCTTGGAAAAAGGGCATGGGCGACCTTAAGAACGTCGTGCGAATCACGGCGGCGGAGATCGGCGAAAGCTGGGCGGTGCTCGGGGCGCGGCCACAAGCGGCAATCACCAAGGAGATTGAAAAGGTTGAAAAAGCCCTTGACACCTTGAAACTGTCGGGGCGCGTGGCGATGGGAGATATCGCCCGCGCCACCGAAGCGGCGGACGCTAAAATCGCCAAACTCGAAAAAGAGCTGTCGGTTGCCAATGAGGAGAGCAAGGACTTTGGCATCATCGGGGTCCGCTCGATCCGGGAAGTTGAAACGGAAATCTCCAGTCTTGAAAATGCCTACCTTAGACTTTCCGCATCCAAAAAAGTCTCCCAGGTTGATCTGGCTCGATCCTTTGAGGCGATGGCGGCGCAGGTCAAGACCTTGCGCGCGGAGATGGTGGCGCCGCTGCCGACCACCAAGGCCTTTACCGCCCTCGGGATGCGGCCTGAGGCTGAGATCAAGGCCGAGATCCACGCCGTCGAAACCGCCTACCGCACCCTGGCCGCCTCCGGCGTTGCCTCGCAGATGGAACTGACTCGCGCCACCGAGGCGGCGCGGGTCAAAACCGCCGCCCTGCACCAGGAGTTGACCGGCGTAAAGGACACCACCCTGGGGTGGGGGAAGGCGATCAAGTCCATGGCCGGGATGATGGCGGCCTTCGGGGTGATGCGCTTCGGAAAATCCATCGTCCATACCGAACTTGAATTCCAGAAAGCCCAGAACACCATGTCGATGCTGACCGGATCGGCGCGCCAGGGGGCAGAGGAGTTCGGTTGGGTGGCAAGGATGGCCGACCGCGCCGGCGTTTCGATCGAGGAAGGGGCGAAAGCTTATGGCCGATGGATTGCCGCCTCGCGCGTCGCCGGCCTCTCTGGGGCCGAGTCACGCAAAATTTTCGAGCAGCTCGCCACCGGCTTTGCCCGTGTCGGCTCCACAACCATCGAAACCACGCGCGCATTCCACGCCCTCGCCGAGATCCTTGATGAAGGCAAGGTCACGCCAAAACGCATGACCCAGCTCTCCGCCGATTCCTCTCCCGCTCTTTACGCCCTGAAACGGGCGATGGAAGAGGTAGGGAAAGAGTCGGTCAAACTGATCCCGCGCATGGCCGAACTGTTCGCGCAAGAACCGGCCGGCGGCGTCGAAAAGTCAAAGATCGTCTTCAACCAGCTGGAGAATGCCTACAAACAGGCACAGGACACTATCGCGCAAGGCGGCCTGATGGCGGCGCTCGAAGAAGCGGCCGCCAAGATGACGGCGTTTCTGAACAAGGATGAAACCCACGCCGCCTTGGAGGTTTTTGGCGAATTTGCCGGGGGGGTTGTGCGCCATCTGGCCGGGCTTGATACCCCCATGGATACACTGAAAGGCAAACTCGACGAGATTGCCAGCAGTAGCGACGGCGCGGCGATGAAGATGATGAACCGCATCGCGGCGCTGATGAAATTCATCTCGTTCGATGTTGTCCCCAGCCTCGAAAGCGTAGAGCGGGTCATAAAGTCAACCTGGAACATCTTCTTTCCAGACCATGCCGCCATCGACAAGGAAAAAAACGAGAGATACCAAAACCATATCAACGACACCATCGAATCCTTGCAAGCCAAAGGCGGCGACATGCACCTGGAGCGCCGGCCGCAGGAGATCCAAAAACTTGCCGAAAGCGGCAAGATTTCGTGGAAGGAAGCTTATCAGGCGGTGCGGGAGTACGAAGAGGCAGCCCTGACTGCGCTTGCGCAAATCGGCAAGAAAAAGGAAGAGCTGGAAAAATTATCCGAGCAGATGGACGAGGCGGAGACGAAAGAGCACAAGAAGGCGATCGATGAAAAGATCAAGCACGAAAACGAATTCGTCGCCGCATCCGAAAAAGCCCTGCAAGAGTCGCTGACCGCTTACCAGAAATACACCCAGGCTGTTGACCATTGGCAAAATGAACGGGAACTGCTCCGCGGGACAAAAAACGACAAGATTCGCGCCATCCGGCAGCGCGGAATGAATCCGATCGAGAAAGATCACAGTGACCGGATGGCCTATCGGGAGAAGTTGGACGAGTCTATGGCGATCCAGCAAAAAGCCCGCATTCAGAAAACCATGGGGCACGAGGATTTGCCAAAGAGTGAAATAGACCGCGCCATCTCTTTAGCTAAGGAGGCGGAAACTATTGCCGCCGGGTTGAAGTTTGCACCGGCGGCAATCCAGGGTGTGACCGAGGCGGCCAAGGTGCTCGATTTGATTTACCAGCACCTGGAAGAGAGGGCGCGGGAAAACCAGGCGGCGCAGAAAGAATCGATTGACGCCCTGCGTGACGGGATCGAAATGGGGCGCAAGAGCCTGGGGAAGTTGCAAGAGGAGTTAAAGGGGCTGTCGGAGGAAGAGACCTACGTTGAAATCAAAGGCAACTTTGATGAAGTGGAGGCGTCGATCAAGAGGATCAAAGAGGGGCTTTCCGGGCTGCGGCTGCCTTCGGAGCGCGACCCCTACACCAACCCGTCCCCCACGCCAACCCCCCCTCAAGGCTACGCCAGCGGCGGCAGCGTGCCAGGGTATGGACATGAGGATACCGTTCACGCCCTGCTGACGCCGGGGGAGTTTGTCCTTACCCCCAAGGCCGTGGAACGGGCCGGACTGCCTTACCTGAACAGGCTCAATAGTGGCGAAGGGCCGGCCCATTCGCGCTTTGCCCGCGGCGGCGTGGTGGCGGGAATCGAGCTCCCCGCCTTCGCCGGCGGCGGGGTTGTCGGCGCCAGTGACAGCGATGGCTCTTTAAGCACCGGCGGCCGCTGGCAAAATACCATCCGCATCGAGATCAACGACCCCATCCACGGCACAATCGGCTTGCATGCCGCCGAGGCCGACGGGCGCCGGTTTGCCAACGTGATGCGGCGCCTAAGCAAAGGCACCGCCCAATGAGAACCCTGAACGGTGTGGCCCTGCCCGACGGCACCCTTTGGCGCAACCGGCGCGGCTGGAGCGCAGTGGCGCAAACCTCTCAGCGCACGCTTGACTGCCGCGTGGTGATGTTTTCCCAGGCCAAGATCGCCGGGCAACCGATTGATCTGGTGATGGATGAGCCTTCCTGTTGGCCAACGCTTGCCGAAGTGCAGGTCTTGACCGCCCTGGCCGACCAGGCCGGCTCTAGCTTCCCGTTCGTCTGGGATGATTTTACCGCCAACGTGATGTTTCGCCACGAAGAACCGCCGGCTGCTGAGTTTCACCAGCTGCTGCCGGGGATCGATGATTACTTCGTCGGCATCGTGCGCCTGGTCACTATTTGATGGAGTAAGCCAACATGCCGGTCCAGCCCTCGGATATCCTTTTTTACAAGTCCGCCGTCGTCTCCAGTGATGGCAGCAACGGCGGCCGCAAGTCGGCCAACCTCGCCGCCACTGCCGTCAAAAACAACGTCTTGCCAGACCTGCAACAGACCGATTTGGATGCCGGCGCTACCACCTTGCGCAAGATCTTCCCGAGCAACGGCAACGCCACCGGGATCCCGCTCACCAGCTGCCGCGCGGCGATCACCTTTCAGCCGGATGTGGGGTGCTATTCGATCTTTGCCGGCACGCAGACCGACACCCAGGCCGACATCTCCAACCCGGCGCGGCGCGGCATCGGCACGCTCTACGTCAACGCAAGCGCCGGAGCGACATCGATCCAGGTGCTGTGCCGCGATGCGGCGCGCATCCCGTTTCACAACGGCGATACCATCCGCATCTCAGATATTCCGCCACTCACCGGCGGCAGCGGCAATGCCGAGGATATCGTGCTGGCGAGCACGGGCGCGGTGAGCGCCAACGGCTCGCTCGTGACACTCACTTTCGCGAGTGGCCAGAGCCTCACCCACACCTACACCGCCGCGACGCCGACGCTGGTATCGAGCTACCTGGCGCTTGCCGACTTAACGCCAACCATTTCCAGTTTCAGCAAGACCTCTGCCGCCGGCACTTATGACAACACCACCTATCCGGTGGCAGGCAGCAATGTCGGCACGGTCGAGGATGTCTTTACCCTCACCTTCACCTCCGCCACCGCCTTTACTTGCGTTGGCTCCGTCAGCGGCACCGTCGGCGCCGGCACCATCGGCTCGGACTTCGCGCCGAATAACACCGCCTTTTCTGCCCCTTATTTCGTCCTCGTGCATGCCGGCTTCGGCGGCACCTGGGCGAGCGGCGACAGCATCACTTTTGCCACCCACCCGGCCTGTGCTGGCGTGTGGGAGGAGCGCATCATCTCTTCGGGGGCGAGCAGCGGTGGCAACAACACTTTACTGCTGGAAATTTTCGGCTCGTCAGCGTCTTAAAAGCCAAAATACCCCCGTCATCACCCCATTTTTTCGCATCCTGGCCGCTCTGGAGGCCAAAATGACGATCGGAACACCAGCCGCCAGCGGCATCACCAGCGGCCCGCGCCACGTTCGCAAGGTTTTGACGCTGCGCATCACCGCGCGCGAGTTCACGCAGGAGGAGCTTGCCGCCCATCACTACGGCGTCAAGCCGGCCCCGGTCAGCCCGCCCTTTTTCAAGACCAAGGATAAACTGGCGATGAAAAAGGCGCTCGCGAGCGACAAGTTTTCCATCGAAGCCGCCGGCTACGAACCCTCCTTCCCGGCCAGCTTCGCGCCGGCGCCGATGTTTGACACCAGCGGCAAGCTGGTGTCGATCAACCCCGGCGACATCATCCCCGGCTGCCAAGCCTTTGCCGTTTACGCCCCTGGCGACCCGCTTGCCGTGACCGTGGACGGTGCCGGCGCCTTTGCCGTGAGCGAGGCCGGCACCCGCCAGGCACCAGTGAGCGATACCCTTACCTTCAGCCAGTCCGCGCAACAGTCGCTTTCCAAGCCCTACGGCGTCGACAGCCTCGCTTTCGCGCTTCTGACCCGGTTCTACAACAGCAACGGGGTGGAGGTGGACGCGCCGATCTATGACGCCGATGCCGGGGCTTTTGTCGCCTCCAGCCCGGTCTCCGGTGCCCTGCGCGCGGTCTACACCGTGCCGGTGACGATTTTCCGCATCTACTACACGCCGCAACTGGGCAACGAGCAGCTGGCGGCCTGGCTTGACAACAAGCAACCGCGTTTCGATCCGGTGCGGGTGATCGCCACCTGCAACGGCATCTTGCGCGAAACGAGCTTTACGCCCGAGCTTTCACCTACCGTTTCCGGCACCTACCTTGCCGGGCTGCCGCCACAGCCCTACACCCAGGACAAGGGGGCCACGCAGTACGGCTCACCCGTCACCGTGCATGCCTCGGACGGCTCGTCCACGACGATGCAAGTCAAGTACGAAACCAGCGTGCCGTTTATCAACGACCGCGGCCAGCGTATCACCCTGAAGCCAAGCGACCAGGGGGCATCATGACGACGGTGACGCCGATGCCCCTGTTTATGCAGGTTACCGGCTGGCAGGGCGGCGCTACGACGGTGTTGACTTATTCCGGGGATGGTATTTGCGAATTTTTGAGCCATAGCGGCGGGGGGGTCTGGATGGGCTGGCGCGTCGATGACCCGCGCACGGTAGTGGCGGTGTCGGACTCCCCGCAGGTGCAGATCGAGGAGGCAACATGCTCTTTCACCGTCATGCCGACGACCGGTGACCCCAGGGTGCGGCAGTTCTTTTTCTCGGGCAAGATCAAAGACATGGGGGCATCGGTCGGGGCTGTTGTTCACATTGCATTCCATTTCGACTTCGAGGGATGGAGCCGCTACAACGGCAACGTCGGCTGGTTGGCCGACCCGACGACGACGCTTGTGACCGGCCTGACCCGGACGGTTAAAAAATCAGACGGGTCCACCATCAAAACACACCATGACGATACGTTCGACTACGGCGCAGATGAGACGTTTCTGACGATGACGAAGACCGATGCGGGCTGGACTTACGCCTGAACCGTACAGGGAACAAAGGAAATCTCATGTATTGCAAATACATCTACGACGCCTCCGCAACGCCTGCCGATTTGATGGCCGATATCGTCGGGCTGCTCACTGGCACTATTACAGCAACCTCCGGTCTTTCAAGCAGCGCCGACAAGACCAACTCACAGATCATCACGACGGTGGCCGCCGGCTGGACGGTGCATGATGCGAGCGCCGCGACCAACAAGAAGGTCTTGAAAGCCGCGCTCGCCGACAGCGGCTATAAGTATCTTGGGATTGATCTAAACACCACCGGCAAGCTGATCCTGGGGGTGTACGAGACCTGGGATGCGACCGGCCACAGCGCCGGCAACACCTCTTGGCAGAGCGATGATGGCTCGGTCTATCAGCCAGTCAACCTTGCCAATGGCGGCACGATCTATATCCACGCGACGGCGCGCGGCGCGGTTTTTGTCGGCGTAACCGGTGGTTTGAAAGGGTTGCAGGGCACCTACAATCCTGGCAGCTCGACCAGTGCGGCCGGGCTCTCCGGCATCACCGAGCGCACGCGCGGCCTCGCCTATGACACGACCGCCGCCGGCTACCCGCCTTTCGTGGCCTTTCTCCCTGGCATCGGCGGCGGCTTTGCCACGCACCCGCGCGCAAAGACCTACAACGGCGGCGACGTGACGAGTTTTTCCTTTGCCCCCAAGGATATCTGTTCGATTGGCCTGCAAAACCTCTCCGGACTCCCTTCCGGCGTCGACAAGCGCATCCCCGATGGCAGCGGCGGCGGTGTGGTACCGGCCTACCCGCTGCTGGTGAGCGGCCGCAACTCCGCCAACAACATCGTCCCGGTCCACATGCCGGCCCCCTATGGCGACATCAGTGCTCTCACCGGCATCTATGCCATCCCGCTGCTAAGTGCCGGGGATTTTGACGAAAACCCGGAGCCGTCGGTGGTGATCGATGGCACGACGCATACCAATGTCACCTACTCCTGCTGGCCTGCCGCCGCCGGCAACCAGCTGGCGGTGCCGAAGCTGTGAGTGGACTTTAAACCGTGAGCGACGCGCTTTTTATCCTTGCCACTCCCGCCCCTGCCGCCATGCCGCGCGGGGCGGGGCCGGCGTTGGCGGAGGTTTCGGCCACGCCGGTAGTGTCGATGCCGCGCGGGCCGGGTCCGGCGTTGGCGCCGCTCGCCTGGCCGCCGACCCTTGGCCTGCAAAAAGGCATGGGCCGGCCGCTTGCCGCCGTGGCGGCAAGCGGTACGCGCACGATGCCGCGCGGGCTCGGGCCGGTGCTCTTTCGGCTGCCGGTGCCAGTGATGCCCGGGCAGCCGGTGGCGGTGAGTGGCAACGCACATGTGCGCGCGACGCTCGCGCAGCCCTTTGCCGTCATGTTGGCCGCGCGCCTGGCGCAGCCCTTCGCGATACACAGCAAAGTGGCCGTGACATTTGTGCAGCCGTTCGGCATCACGATTTCCGTTCGGATCGTCCAAACCTTCGGCTACGGCATCAACGCAAAAATTGAACAGCCTTTTGAGATCTACAGCGATGTTTCAACGACGTTTTCCCAGCCCTTTGGCCTGCTGCTGCCGGTCACCGCCCTGTTCGTCCAGACCTGGGAGCGGCTCCCCTACAACCGCGTGCAGGCCCGGCTGGTCCAGCGCTTTGGCGTGCGGACCAGTGCGCCGCTGCTGGTGAGATCATGAGCAGCGTCACCGTCAACGACAAAACCTTGCCCTGCTCCGCCCTCTCCATCTCCATGGAGGAGGGGCAGCAGTTTTGGACCTGCAGCCTCACCATCCCGGATATCCATGCCTACCTGCTGCTGGCAATGGATAGGCCATTCAGCATCACTTTCAACGGCGAAGTGTTTCAATTCATTGTCGAATCCTTGCACCGCGAGCGGCGCTTTGGCCAGCAAGCCTTGATGGTTACCGGTATCAGCCCGACCGCTGCCCTTGCCGCCCCGCGCGCCGCGCCGGTGAGCGGACAACTGCTTGACAATACAAATATTTACACCTTTGTTTCCGGTCTGGTCGGCCAGGCGGTGAGCTGGGAGATGGTCTCCCCCATGATCCCCGGCGGTACTGTCAATGTTTCGCTCGCAACCCCGCTGGCGCTGGCCAAAGGCGTGGTCGAAACCTTTGGTGGCGTGCTCGAAACCCGTAAAAACGGAAGCCTGCACGCGCGCAAAAAGTGGCCGGTCTCGCCGCCGGACTGGGATACCGCAACACCTGCGCACATCCTCTCCGACAACAACCATATCCTTGCCATGACAGAGACTTTGCAAGAGTCGACATTCGGCAACGCCGTCAACGTCGCCGACGCGCCACCCTCCGAAGAGGATCAGTTCTTTAAGGCGGAAATGCGCCAGCAGAAACAGGTGATCTATGACTCGCTTTCCAGGTTATGGAAGGCTAAGCCGTTAGATTTGTTCGATGTTTATGTGTTCTGCGGTCAAAACGTCAAAGTCACGGACTTCATCGTCTCCATTGGCCGCGCCTGGGAGCAGCCGGGGCGCAGCATCTATATCGTCGAAGATGTTGTTTTCACAGACTCCTATGAGGCGACGACGCAATACCCTGTCGCCGGCATATCAAAAATGCAGTGGATCGGGCCTAACCTCGGCAATCCGAAGGTCAACACCAACGGAACGCGGCTGGTCGTGCCGACCAGGGGTACGAGCGTGCTGCAAATCGGCTACACCAGCAACGCACGCGTATGGGGCGTGGCGCGCCAAGTGGCGCTTTCGGACTCCGAGCGCACAGGGTTGCCGGACGGGACGTTTCCGCCGCCGTCGGATTTTGTCGCCCCAGCCCTTGAGGAGGCGACGGCGATCGTGACGATCGTCGCTGACATATCCCTCGACACCCCGGATGGCCAAAGCGAAATCAGATGCATACGTGGCAGCGGCCGCTACGAGCTGCCGGATATCGTCGAGCCGATGCTGCGCGAGCATGAGGCAAAACTGGCGCGCGGCACGACGGCAATCGATGACGCCGGGCTCTATCAGGAAATCATCGTCACCTGTTTGCCGGTCGCGGGCCTTGAGCTCGGGCAGTTGATTGAGTTCGACGATGCCCTGCAAATGCCTTGGCGCGCCAAGGTCGTCGGGCTCTCGTATATGCAAGAGGGGCCGACGCAAACCATGACCATCAAACTGAAAAAAAAGGCCCCAAATGTCTACGCTTGACGATATCCAGTCGCTTGTCGCCGCTACTAGGCCCACACAAGGGGTGGTGACGGCGGTGGGCACCACTTACGCCATCATCAGCACCCCAAGCGGCGGCACGCTGGTGCCGGCCGGCACCCTTGCCGTCGGTGACCGCGTGCGGCTTGGCAGCGGCCAGGCAATGCGCACCGCTGCCGGCAACGGAAAAACCTTTTATGTTTAAGGAGTTACGAACATGACTTGGACAACTCCCATCCCCGAGCAGGAAGATTTGTCAAAACAGCTTTTCCAGAGCCATTTCAACGCCATCGACGGCATGGACAAGCGTTTTGACTATGACAATCAAAACCGGCCGATCTACCTGGGCAGCGCCGCCGCCGGCAGCCTCACCACCGCCGCCGCCTGGCGCATCCAAAAGATCACCTACGACAGCAACGGCAACGGCAACGTCACCGCCATCACTGCCGCCGGCGGCAAGGCGACGTTTGACCGCGTGTGGGACAGTCGCGCCACCTACAGCTATTAAGGGATAACAATGAGTTATACTGTCAATCCGTTGACCGGGCAGCTGATGCCGACCGCCACCGGCCCGCAGGGCCCCCAGGGCCCCCAAGGCCCTGCCGGCGCGACCGGGGCCGCTGGGGCGAGCTGGAGCGCGATCGCCGATAGCGTCACGATCACCGGCAACGCCACCCTCACCGCGACCAATCTCAATAAAATCCACGATATCAACTCAAGCTCCGCCATGACCCTCACCCTGCCGCAGGCATCGACCGAGGATATCGCCATCGGCGCGGTGTTTGCCATCTACCGGCGCGGCAGCGGCAGCATCACTTTTGCCGTGCAGGGCAGTGACACCCTGGAGTCGGCCAGCGGCGCGACGACGATCGCCAGCCAGTACCAGATGGCGACCGTCTGGAAACGTGCGCAGGGGGTATGGGTGCTGATGGGGGCGATTCAGTGAGCGTCGGCATCACTCCCGCCATTCTCGCCGCCGCGCAGGGGGGCGGCATCGATGTCGCTTTCGCGCCGCTCATGACCACCCTGGCTCTGCAAAAAGGCAGTGGCAGCGCGACATTCACCCGTGCAAGCAGCGGCACCGTGCCCGATGCCAGCTGGAACTGGCAGAGCATGGCCAGCAACATCCACCGCCTCTGGGGTGGTACCTGGTCGGGATCTTCGTGGTCGGCAACCGGGGTGACGAGCACCAGCAAGCTCGGGGTGACCTGGTTCAATCAGAACGGCTTCGGCCTGCTCCTGGAGCCGTCGCGCACCAATACCATACTGTACGGACGTGCATTGACGACGTGGGGTAAGGCCGCTGATGTTACGTTGACCAACAATCAAACCGGCATCGATGGGGCGGCCAACGCGGCGACATTGTATTCGGCTGGTGGCACTGCTGGATGGTCGACGGCGTACAAAATATCGTCGCAACCATCCAACACCTTCTCGTCCTCTGCCTTTTGCAAGAAAGATCCAGCCCCTGGCGGGTTTTTGTGCAAGTCCGACGGGGCCACCGGCGGCGTCAGGATGGGATACAACCCAGTCGATGGCAGTACCCACCTGATCACCAATTGGACCGGCGTAGATTATGGATCCACGCAACATGGCGACTGGTTCCGCCCCTTTGTGGTGTTCACGGATAGCAACGCTATTTATGTTATGCATGTCGCGCTGGGTAATACGCCCTGGAATCTGACGTATACATTCACCGGGCCCATCAATGTAGTGACGGATGCCAACCAGCTTGAAGTCGGCTACGCTCCCACTTGCCCGATCTACACCACCTCGGCGGCTGTCACTCGCGCAGCCGAAACGCTGAAATGGCCGGCCACCAATAATCTTAACGCCACCTCCGGCGTGCTTATCGTTGATACGGAGCTGCCGTTTCTGAAGGACACGTCTCTGCTCTCGTCCGGCACGATGGGGCTGGTCAGCCTGACCGCCTCCGCCGCCTCGCTCTGCTACTACGATTTTTCCGCCCAGGCCTTCAAAGCCACCGACGGCACTAACACTGCCTCGGTCGCCGCCGTGCCGGCGCGCGGCAAGCGCTACCGTATCGCCGTGCGCTGGGATACGACGGCCAACCAGCTGCAAATCGGCTGCAAAAACATCACCGATTCCGGACCCTGGAGCTGGGGGACGGTCACAGCCTTTGCCGGATCTTTTGCAGGCTCCGATGGCAACATCACGCTCGGGGTGGGGATCCCGGAATCGATCCTGATTCCGAACATGATGATTTTGCGTAAAATTCAGTCAACATCTACCATCCAAGGAATCTTTACATGATCTGTGACGTGATTTTGGAGATGCCGGCCGAGGCCTCTTTTGATGCGCTCACCCCCGCCGTGCAGAGGGCTATCCGCCAGATGGCCGGCGAGTGGCCGGCGGGCATGATGCCCGGTACGCGCACAGTGGGAGGGCGGCGACTGACGCATGTACTGGTGGACCTGCCCACCGACGCGCCCCTAGCGACGATCGAGGCGGCGATTGCCGCGCACCAGCTCGACTGGCAGGTGCTCGCCATGCAGGGGATCGACGCCGACGGGCAGCTGGCCGTCATGCGGCCGGTGCCGCCATCCATCATCGACTACCTGGAGGATGTCATCACCGTCGCCGCGCCACCGGACCCGCTGGCGGATCCGCCGACACCGCCCGTGACCAGCACCAGCCGGCCGACGCAGGTGACAGGGCTGCATCTGTACGAGGGGCACCCGGCGTGGGCGGTGAGTGCATGAGCGGCGGCGAGACGGTGGTGGCTATCCTGATCATCATCGCCTGCTGGCAGGGCTGCAGCTTCTGGCGCGAATATCTCAAGCATAAGTCACGCATGAAAGAGATTGATTATATGGCGAAAAAGCGGATTCTGACCGCCGAAGAGGCGCATCGTCAGACGACGCAGATGCTCGGAGAGTGGTGACCACATGGGCGCCGCCCACAGGATCGACCAGAAAATCACCGCCTGGGAGGTGGCTAGCGGTGCCGGCGCGGTGCCGGCAGTCCCCCCGGCGCCAGAGCCGCCGCCCGCGCACGCTGTGCGCGCCATCCGGAGGCCGGAGGTGCTCCAGGGCGAGACCTACAAGATCCGCGACCCGCTCTCGGATCACGCCTACTACATCACGATCAACGACATCCCCCTGCCCGACGGCCGGAGATGGCCGCGCGAAATCTTCATCAACTCCAAGTGCATGGAAAACTTCGCCTGGATTGTCGCCCTGACGCGCGTCATCTCGGCCGTCTTCCGCGCGACCGAGGACGTGGCCTTTCTGGCCGAAGAGCTGCGCTCGGTGTTCGACCCGCGCGGCGGCTATTTCAAGCCCGGCGGCAAGTACATGCCAAGCCTGGTGGCGGACATCGGCGCGTGCCTGGAGCAGCACCTGGTGAGCATCGGCGTGCTGCAAAAAGAGGCGCTGCCGCCGGAGGTGACAGCCAAGGCGGCGACAATCGTCGCGTCGCAAGATACGGAAAAGAAAGGCAAACTGTGCTCAAAATGCAACCAGTTTGCCGTCGTGCGACTGGATGGGTGTGAGACGTGCGTGGAGTGCGGGTGGTCGAAGTGTGGGTGATGAAGGGTGGGTGATGAAGGGTGAGCGGATGGGCGGTAGATGACTACCTGACCAGCCGGATGCGGCCGTCCGGCCGCACTGTCGCTACGACCCTGACCCCCGCCGCCGCCAGCTCTTGATCGTACAGTCCGATACAGTCGGTCCGTACGACGGCCCCGCAAAAGAGCCGAGAGCGATCGAGCACCACCTCAGCATGCGTGATCGTCTCACCCTGGCGGTGCATGTAGCGCCGATAGCCGGCGATCGCCGACCATAGGCCGGTGGCGCTCTGGTACCGGCGTGGCCGGCGCCAACGCTTTGCCACCTGGCGGCCGGTGGTGGTCGGGTCCACCTCCGACCACGCGTCCGTCACGTAGCCGGAGACGAGACACCCGGATACGTCGGGGATGACCAGCCCGATCGGGGCCGGTCCCAGCTGTAGGAGGGTCTTGCAGCCGATGATCGGCTCCGCCGACACGTCGCGGTGCCGACCGAGCTCCCAGGCCAGCATCTGGCCCAGGTCCGTATGCCGGCCTCTGAAAAGGCCGAGCCACCTGATGGCGGGGTATGAACCCAAAAACTTCATCCCTATCTCCCCAAAAAATTTTATACCTTAGTGTCCCGCGTAGGTCGCGGATCCCAGGGGCGTCGCACTATCGCTGGCCCCCCCACGCGCCGATGTACGGCGATACCGCGCGTCACGCTGCGCGGAGCGTCCTGTGTGGGCTATCTCAATGGGCACCCCTTTTCTTTTTTTGAGGGCCAAGCGAAATCTTATTGACATGCGAGGGCGAGGCGCGGCATCCTGTTGCCCAGGCCGGATGTCGCGCGCCGAATGTCCAAGCTACGGCTAAATAAGCGCGGCCCCCACGGGTTTGGAGCATCCGGCCATCCCTCCGCAGGCGCGGAGATAGACCGGATGGTTTTTATTCTGCCAACGGCAACAGTTCCCCCGCAGACGCGGGGAAAGTGACGGGCCCCCACAGGAAACTTTGGGGGCTTGTTTTTTATGGGGATGGTGGAGCCGCGCGCCCGTCCTGCTGGGCACGCAACGAAAAAGCCCCGGGCTGTGGGCCCGGGGCGGTTGGAGGTCAGTCGACCTCTTTGATGATGAGGTCCGATGAGTCTGCCACCGAGTCCATCGCCTCGATGGTGTCATACCCAGCATCCCGGGCGTAGGCCAGGAGCGCGCGATTTCTTTCGTCTCTCCCTCGTACACGCCCATGATCACGCCGGCGGTGCTCTCAATCTGAAACTTTTTCATTTTGGTTTCCTTTCGGATTGTGCCGTCCGGGCCATCCCCGGCGGCGATGGTTCTTACTATACGGAAATTCGTTCCGTATAGTAAATAGAAAAAATGAGGAGATGCGATTTTTTTTAGACTGCCTTTCTCGCCTCCCAGCCCCACCCCAAAAGACCAGCGAGCATAGCCCGCCAGACGCTCCACGGGAGCGGATGGCGTTTTTCTTCGTCCTCCGCCATCCAGTAGCGGAGGGCACGCGAGGTCGTGCCGACCTCTGTAGCCATCACTCCTAGCCTCCCCCCACGCGCCATCGCCAGGCCAAGCATTTGCTCCCGGGTCGGGCGCCGCCACTCCTCGCCGACTGGCGCCCAGATCTGGTGCCAGCGGTCGGGGTCCTGCTCCCTCCGGCCAGGCCACTGGGGGCCAGTCCGGAAGGCCGCGGCTGCCAGCGGCTGGCCAGGGCCGGGGTCGATTTTGACGATACCATCGGTCTCAAGCTGTTCAAATATAAGGCGAAAATACATCATTTCCGCTTCTTCCACGGTAGGGGCGTGGAAATACCCCGGGGTGACCCCGCGAAAAACGAAGCTGCGGCCAACCCCTTTTATCTCTACCTCTTCAAAATCAATATGATGCGGATCGCCCCCTAGGGGGCGCCATGAGACGCGGATCATGCTCTTTTCCCCCTGTACGCATAGTGACGCCGGCATGCCCCTACCCACGCTTTATCGGCGGGAGAGTTGGCGAAGCGCATACCGATCCACCATGAAAGCTCATCGATCCCACTGTCCAAGCATCCATCCACAAAAGCGGAGGGCACGCCCTCCGCGATCAAGTGCCGATCGATTGCCCGGTCATCCTCAGCGCAGCCCTCATGAGAGCGGCCGAGGATCCCCTTGATCTCATCCCATGATAGACTCAAATACATGCCGTGCGATTGCTCGAAAATTTTCATGATATTCCCCTTTTTTATCAGTCGTTTTCTTTGATTTCGTTGCCGTTCTGTTAGCCAATGACGGCCTGGATTTTCGCAAGGGTGTCGTTGTTTTCGTGCCACTTGTACGTAGCCGCACCGGCCCACTCGCCACGGCCGAGGCAGACCTGGCCGCTCTCGATGATGGCGGTATGGCCCCGGCCGCCGTTCCAATTTCTGCCTCCGTTGAACTTCTCCAAATCAACATAAATTCTAGAGAAGCCGTGCTTTTCCCACAGCTTCGCTGACTGCACGCCATGAATGCGGTTGATTTTTTCGACCAGGATGGGCATGCGATTTTCGCTGTAGACGCCGCGCAGGGCGGCGGCGAAAGTAACTGCATACGAAGCGCCCGGGAAACGGGCGACGGTCTCGCGGGTGATCTGGTGGGCGGCGCGGAAAATCTTGCGGGTGATCATGGACTTTTCCTTTCGGACTGTGCCGTCCGGGCCATCCCCGGCGGCGATGATTCTTACTATACGGAAATCTGTGCCGGATAGCAAATGGAAAAAAATGAGAGGATGCGATTTTTTTGCAGGAGAGAACAAAAAAAAGGCGCCTGGTGGCGCCCTGTGTTCCCCCCTGCAACATATGTGCCTATGATTTTTTATAACTCAAATCAGTGCCAACGAGAGTGAAAATTTATGCCAACGAAAGCGGCGCGGTACACTTGCCGCAATTCGGTCACCGTCTTGGCCTTGGTCAGGTATTCCCTGGCCTGATTCAGCACTCCCAATCCACTCGGTTTCCTTGCCATCTGCGCATCTTCAAATCATTGATGGAAGATG
>PEAJ01000258.1 GCA_002753495.1 Magnetococcales bacterium HA3dbin3
ACACACCCCGGCGGAACCCCGGAAGGAACAATCAACTCATGCCAGCTACAATGGCTCGACGCAACTTTTTGCGGAGTCGCCGCACGGCCTCGGCCTTCTTTCGGCGCCGTCTTTCGGAGGGCTTTTCAAAAAACTTGCGTTTTTTCATCTCCCGGAACATACCTTCCCGGTTCATCTTTTTTTTCAGGACGCGGATGGCCTGATCGACATTGTTGTCGTAAACCTCAACCCTCACGAAGATCCTCTCCTTCCGGCTGGCAACACGATGAAAGGGACCCACTTGCCCGGGCCAAAACCCGGGCATGATGTCCGACTTGCGCGGGAGATTCAAGGATTATTTTTTCCAATCTCTCCCCTCCCCCGCGCACTCGTTGTTGCGTCGAGGAAAAAGCGGAGCCGGAGTCAAACCTTTTCGACCTCCACAACCTCCATCTGCAATCGCGCGATCTCCTCCCTGACCATGCGCTCCGCGACCGCCGGCAGGCGTTCACGCACCACACTCCGGGTGACGTCCCAGGCAACCTGGCGGATGCGCGGGGCAAAGGCGCGCGCGACCGCGGTTGCAAACCGGGCCTCCTCCTCCCGAACGCGCGCAACCTCAACCTGCAACCGGCGCTCGACCAGGCGTGGCAGGAGATTATGCACCATCTCCCGGGCCAGCGTCTGGGCCAAGGATTGGACAAGAGGCAGCATCGACGTGCGCAAATCCGTTTCCAGTCCGATCTCCAGCGACTCCTGCGACATATGCGGCTACTCCCCCCCGGCGGCGGGCTCTTGCATGTAGAAGATTTCGGTAAAAAACGGCTTCCCATCCATGGAGAAAAGCTGACTGACACAGGCGTAGCACGCATCGCGGGCAACGACCAGGTGGTTATGCCCCGAGACGACGACCGGCGGCGACATGCTGATCGATCCCAGGCCTGGTTCCATACGCGTCTGCACCCCGCCGCCGATGATGTTGCAAATCTCCGAGAAGGAGTCTTCGAGATCGGGATCCATACAAGGCTTCTCCTCCCCGATCAGGGAGGAGGCCAGGGCGAGCACGCTCTTTTCCGGCCCGGAGAGGCAGAGGCTGCCCTGAAGGGCGCCGCTATAGCTGACCACGGCACTGAAATCGACCGGTTGATCCAGCGGGGCGTGTTGCCCATCCCCGGGCGTAATCTCCTTGAACAACATAGTTTCCGCGAGTTCCTGGACCGCCTCCTTCAAGGCGGCGCTGAATTGCTCGGTTAACACGTCCGTTCTCCATTATCCCTCAGAGGCTGTTTTCCGTCCGTTCAAGGTCGGCGAGGCGTTGTGCCAACCTGGCGGGCATCTCCGCGGGGGGCACGCGCTCCGGTTCCCCGCCCCGTCGGGACTGCAACTCAAAATAACCTTCCTTGAGGCTGCGCCCCCCCACAAGCACCCGGAACGGAATCCCCAGCAGATCCGCATCCTTGAACTTGACGCCGATGCGTTCGTCCCGATCATCCAGCAGGGCCTCCAGCCCTGTGCGACGCAGCTCGGCGTAGAGTGCCTCGGCTGCCGTGGCAGCCTGGGCATCCTTGGGGTTGACGAGCAGGATTTCCACGGCAAAAGGGGCAAGGGCAACCGGCCAGATGATGCCATTATCGTCGTGATTCTGTTCGATCGCCGCAGCGACAATGCGCGACACGCCAATGCCGTAGCACCCCATGATCGGGTGCTGCTCCCGTCCTTCCTGATCGAGGATCCGGACGTTCATCGCCTGGGAGTACTTATAACCCAGCTTGAAAACATGCCCCACCTCGATGCCGTGATCGCGCGCGAGCACCCCTTGCGGGCAACGCGGGCAAGGGTCACCGGCCTCAACCTGCCGCAGGTCGGCAAAACGCGGTTCCGGCAGGTCACCAGCCTGGTTCGCGCCGCGATCCCAGTTGACGTTGACAAGGTGGAACCCCTCGCGATTGGCGCCACACACCATGTTACGCGCCCCTTGCAGCGCCTCATCCGCGACCACCTCGATCGCCTTCCCGAAAGCAGAAAGCACGCCAGAGGCCAAGACCGGACCGAGATAGCCAGCCGGCAGACCGGTTTCCGCGAGCAATCGCTCGGGCGTGGGAAATTCCCACGTTCCACCAAGGAGGTGCGCGGCCTTGATTGGGTTCAACTCATGGTCGCCACGCAGCAGGAGCAGGGCATAATCGCCTTGATCGTTGACCAGGGCCAAGGCCTTGACCGTGCGCTGTGGCGACACTTTCAGAAACGCCGCCACCTGCTCGATGGATTTCTGTCCGGGGGTGGCCACCTCGGTCAGCGCTAACGGATCCCCGCCCGCCGCCGGGTGAGAAAGGGGGCCGGATTGCGCCTTCTCCAGGTTGGCGGCGTAACCACACCGGGCGCAGGAGGCAATGATATCCTCGCCAGAATCAGCCAGAACATGAAATTCATGGGAACTGGCACCGCCAATGGCCCCGGTATCGGCCTCGACCGCGCGAAAACGCAGGCCGCAACGCCGGAAAATATGCTCATAGGCGGCAAACATCCCCTGATAGCTGCGATCCAGGCCTTCGGTGTCGACATCGAAGGAGTAGGCATCCTTCATCAAAAACTCGCGGCCGCGCATGATGCCAAAACGCGGGCGGATTTCGTCACGAAACTTGGTCTGAATCTGGTAAAGGTTGATCGGCAGCTGTTTGTAGGACTTGATCTCGCGGCGCACGAGATCGGTCACCACCTCCTCGTGCGTGGGACCAAAACAAAAGGGCCGATCATGCCGATCGGTGATGCGCAGCAACTCCCGCCCGTAGTGTTGCCAGCGGCCGGACTCTTCCCACAACTCGGCCGGCTGCACGGCGGGCATCAGGATCTCCTGGGCACCAGCGGCGTCCATCTCCTGCCGTACGATCGCCTCCACCTTGCGCAAAACCCGCAGCCCCAGGGGAAGCCAGTTGTAGATCCCCGTGGTCAACTGACGAATCAAACCCGCCCGCAACATCAGTCGATGCGAAACCACGTGCGCATCGACCGGATTTTCCTTCAAGGTGGGAATCAGGGAGAGGTGAAAACGCATAGCCGGTCAGCTTTCCTGTTGACGCCCTTCGATGAAGGCGTAGGCAGAGTGGTTGTGGATGGACTCGAAATTCTCCGATTCGACACTGTACCAGGAAATGCGCCCGTCATCATCCAGGTCCGCCGCCACGGCGCGCACCATGTCCTCGACGAAACGCGGATTCTCGTAGGCCCGCTCGGTCACAAACTTTTCATCCG
>PEAJ01000259.1 GCA_002753495.1 Magnetococcales bacterium HA3dbin3
CCAGCGTCGCCGCGCAAGCCGCGGCCGCGGCACAGGCACCGGTGGTGAAACCGGTGCGCCTGCCACGCCGCAACCCGGCATCACCGCGCATATGTCACGCCGCCGCCAGATCCAGCAGGGCGTGAAGGGCAGCCACTGCCAGGGTCGATCCGCCCTTGGTGCCGGTGACGGTGATCCATGGCACATCGGTCAGGGTCGCCAACGCCGCCTTCGACTCCGCCGCCGCGATGAACCCCACCGGCATGCCGACCACCAGCGCCGGACGCACCCCCTCGTCGGCAATCAGGCGCAACACCTCAAGCAGGGCGGTGGGGGCATTGCCGATGGCGATCACTGCACCGGTGAGCCAACCCAATCGCCACGCCTTGCGCATCGCCTCGGTCGCCCGGGTCTCTCCGCTTTGCTGCGCAGCGGCGATGACGTCGGCATCGGCAATCAGGTTGCGTGGCGTCAGGCCGTAAGGTTGCAGCCGCCGCGGCGTCAACCCGACGCGCACCATCTCGACATCCACCACCAGCGATGCCCCAGCGCGCAGGGCGGTCATCCCCGCGTTCAGGGCGTCCGGATGAAAACAGGTCAAGCCGTTGAAGGCAAAATCACCGCTCGTGTGAATAAGGCGGCGAACCAGGGTCCACTGCGCGGCATCATAGGCACCGCGATCGCCGGCATGGGCATCGATGAAACGCATCGAGGCCGATTCGATGGCCGCCCCCCTGGCCACCAGCGGCGGCGGCGCGTTCGGGTCAGGCCTGGGTGCGGTGTGTGCGGTCATGGTCGCTCCGATTGCCGGTCGGGACAATCCTCGTCAATATGTCGAGCGGCGCGCGCGCGGCCCGCCGATCGCCCCCTTTGCGCGTCCGAGGATACGCCGACACCCCCACGCATGGCCAGCCTCGATGCCAGAAAGCGGGCGGCAAGAGCTCACCCCAGGTCGATGCCGGCATGACAGGCGCGCACACTGGCAATGACATGCTGAATCTCATGCTCCTGCAACCCCACCCACAACGGCAGGGAGAGGGTGCGATCGCCGATCGATTCGGCATTGGGGAAAGAGCCGCGCTGCCAACCAAAACGTTCGCGGTAGTAGGTCAGCAGATGGATGGCGCGATAGTTGACGGTGCAACCGACACCAGCCTCCTGCAATTGCGCGAGAAATCGATCCCGACTCTCGGCCGGAACCAGAATCGTGAACAAATGCCTGGCATGGCGGGAGTCGCGCGGGGCGTGGTGCAACGTCACCCCCGACAAACCGGCGAAAGCCGACTCGTAAGCCGCGGCAATGGCGCAACGCCGCTGCCAGTGGTGCGCAATCTTCGGAAGCTGCGGCAACAGCAGGGCGGCCTGAATATCGAACATGTTGGCCTTTTGCCCCAGACACACCATGTCCCAATGCTGGTAGAGGCCGTGATGCCGATCCGCCGCCGCTTTGTTCATGCCGTGCGAGCGGCAGAGGAGAAGCCGTTCCGCCAGCTCCTCGCGGTTGGTTGCCACCGCCCCGCCCTCGCCGGCGCACAAGTTTTTCGTGGCGTAAAAGCTGAAGCAGGCGGCATCGCCAAGCTGTCCGGGACGAACCCCGTCCCGCTCCCCCTCGACGCAGTGGGCGGCATCCTCGATCAACGCCAGACCATGCTGATCGGCAAGCAGACGCAGGCGACGCATGTCGCACATCTGCCCGTAGAGATGAACCGGCAGGATGGCCTTGGTGCGCGCGGTGATCGCCGCCGCCACCCGTTCGGCGTCCAGATTGCCGGTGGTCGGCTCGACATCGACAAAAACCGGCGTCCCGCCGGCTTCGATGATCGCGTTGGCGGTGGCGATGAAGGTGAGCGGCGTGGTGATCACCTCATCGCCAGGACCGATACCCAAGGCACGCAGGGTAAGCCACAAGGCACTCGTGCAACTGGAAAACCCCACCGCCCGACGCACCCCGAGATACTCGGCAAACGCCGCCTCGAAAGCCCGGGTCTTCGGCCCCGCGGTCAGAAAAACCGAGTGCAGGGTCTCGACGACCGAGGCGATCTCCTCCTCGCCCAGGGCGTGGCGATAAAATTCAACTTTCATGGTCTGATCACCCAAAAGCGCGTGCCGGCGGGATGGCCTCACCAGTGGCGTGGTTCAAACTCCCGGTCATTGGCAAGCCACACCCGATCGCCGGCGTGAAGAATGACAAACATCCCCTGGGCACGGGCATAATCGTCCGCCGCCTCCTCGGTCAGGACGCCGGCCACCGCCCCGACGACCTGACAATCGGCATACATCGGAAACAGCTCCCTAAACCGTCGCAGAGAGCCCATGAGTCGCTCAACATCGGCAACCTTCAAGGTGCTCTCCACCTCCATCAGGATCACCAGGTTGCCGCTCACGGCGACGATGTCGACGCAGACGGCGTTCCCATCCCCCTGATAAACCCGAACCCGCTGCTGCATGCAATCGAAGTGGATGCCGCGTTCGGCAAACAGGGGCTCGCAGCCGTGACGGACGTAATCCTCGACAAACCGATCCCAGCGGCTGCGCAACTTCGCCACCTGCTCGACCAGCTCCAGGATCGCCGGAGTGGAACGGGTGGCGCCATGTTCGCTCAAAAAACGTTCGGTCCGGCTGAGACTGAGGGCGGTCTCCTGCATCGTCTGCCGCCTCTCCCAGCCTTTTTCCCACACCAGGCGACCGACGCGCAGCGCGACCTTCGTCGCCGAATTCAAGGTCAGGATACCGAGCATGGCCCCTTTGCGCCCTCCCGCCGCACCATCAAGGGAACGATACGATACCACCACCGCCGCACTATAGGAAGCACGACCGGGAAAAGTCAAAACCCCCGACCCCTTAGATTGCATTCCCGCCGCGATTTTTCCGCACCTGCCGGCGCCCGCGGCCGGAGACCGAACGAAGATAATGGGCAGGGCAATCGCACTTGAAAATTAACTGATGGGCACGGTGGCCGGTGCGCCACTGCGGACGATAAAGGCGCTCTTTCACGGCAAAACATGCAATCCGCCTGACGATTCTTGCTGGGAAACGCAAAAAATCGTCAGGCAATGGATAAGCCCCCTGGGGGCGATTTTCGCGAACAACGTGTGAAAATCGCCCGTGGGAAGGGGGGCGGAAAGGCAAAAAAAATCTCGGGGCTTCGCCCCGAACCCCACCGGGGGGCAGGCTTAAGCCTCCCCCCGGACCCCCCAACCACTTTTAATGAAAGTGCCCTTTCACGGCAAAATGCCAATTCCAAGTGC
>PEAJ01000260.1 GCA_002753495.1 Magnetococcales bacterium HA3dbin3
CGATCAGTTGGTCAAGGGTCATCCGCGGCTGCCAGCCAAGGACCTTCCGGGCCAGTTCGGGGCTGCCGCAAAGCTGGTCCACCTCCGCCGGGCGATAAAACTCCGGGTTGATGCGCACAAGGGTGCGGCCGCTCTCGCGGTCACGACCCCGGGTGTCGACCCCTTCGCCTTCCCAGACGATGTCATACCCCGCCGCCCGGCCCGCCACCTCGACAAAATGCCGGACCGAATATTGGCTGCCGGTGGCCAGGACATAATCCCCCGGCTGCCCCTGTTGCAACATGCGCCACATCCCCTCGACATAATCGCCGGCAAAACCCCAGTCGCGTTGGGCATCGAGGTTGCCCAGTTCAAGGTGCTCCTGGCGACCATGGCAGATGTGCGCAAAGCCAGCGGTGATCTTGCGCGTCACAAACTCCATGCCGCGCAAGGGGGATTCGTGGTTGAAGAGAATCCCGGCCGAGGCGTGCAGATTGTAGGATTCACGATAGTTGACCACCATCCAGTGGGCGTAGAGCTTGGCCACCGCGTAGGGGCTGCGCGGGTAGAAGGGGGTGCGTTCGGTTTGCGGAATCTCTGCCACCTTGCCGTAGAGTTCCGAGGTCGATGCCTGGTAGAAGCGGATGGCCGGATTGACGGTGCGGATGGTCTCGAGAAAATGCAGCACCGCCACGCCGGTCACCAGCGAGGTGTAGAGGGGCTGTTCAAAGGCGACCTGGACGAAGCTCTGCGCGGCAAGGTTGTAAATCTCGTCCGGTTTGACCTTTTCGATCACGCGCAGGATGTTGGTGAACTCGGTCAGTTCGAGCGGGACGTAATGCACCTGCTCGCGGATGCCCAGCGCCTCCAGCCGCCACAGGTTGAGCGACGAACTCCGCCGACAGGCGCCGTGGACGCGATAGCCCTTCTCCAGGAGCAACCGGGCGAGGTAGGCCCCATCCTGTCCGGTGATGCCGGTGATCAACGCAACCTTGTCCACGATCTGCCCGCCGCTGCCCCCCTTCTTCCTTTTTTTCCGTCCCGCCAGGCGATGACCGATCCCCGGCACGAGGCCGGTAACCGCCCGGACAGCCCGGCACGATCCCGGAAAGAAAAAGCCGGCCCAAGCGCCGGCTTTTTCATGCATACACCCGCATCAACGGTCAATGCGCACGCTGCTGATCATCCTTGAGCTGGGTCATCACCTGCTCGACCATCTTGTTGGCATCGGTCTTGGTGACCGCCTTGCCGATGAGCTTGTGCGTCGCATCGATGGCCAGATCCACGGCGAGCCCCTTGATCTCCTCGATAACGCGCTGCTTGGCAAGTTCGATCTCTTCCAGGGCGGCGCTCTTCTTTTTCGCCGACTCCTGTTCGAGTTCCGACTTGACCTGTTCGCGCAGACGCGAGGCCTCCAGGCGGGCCTGTTCCAGGATCTTCCCAGCCTCCTGGCGCGCCGCCCCGAGCTCCTTGTGGTAGTTGGCGAGGATCTTCTCGGCTTCCTCCCGCGCCTTTTTCGCCTGGCTTAGGTCATCCTCGATTGACTTGCCGCGCGCATCGAGGATGGCGTTGATCGCCGGGATGACGAAGCGCGTCAGGAGATAAAGCAGGACCGCGAACGAGACGATGGTCCAGAAAATCTGCGAGCTGAAGTTGAGGACGTCAAACTGCGGCAGGCCAGAGGAGGAGGCATGGCCAGCGGCGGCCCCTTCGGCGGCGTGAGCGATCGCGATCATACCTAAGTCTCCGCTCAAGGAATCAGCCCTTGCCCATGATGATAAAGGCGATGACCAGGCCGTAGAGGGCGATGGCTTCGACGAAGGCGGCGCCGATCCAGACATACTTGGACAGCTGCGATTCGGCGCCCGGCTGACGGGCGAAGGCCTCAATGGTCTTGCCGAACATGAAACCCAGACCGATGCCGGAGCCGGCAAGCCCGGCGGCGGCCAATCCCATACCGATAAACGAGGCGGCAAGATGTTCCATTGGTGCGTACCCTCCTTGACCAGGACCCTGAAAGGCTCCCGTGGTTGAATGACCCGGCCCGATAGCGGCGCCGTGTTCAATGCATATGAAGCGCGTCGTTGATGTAGACGCAGGTCAAAATCGTGAAAATATAGGCCTGAATGAAGCCGATGAAACCCTCGACGGCGGTAAAGACCACCGAAAAGCCAAACGGAAGCCAGGCGCCAAACCAGGGCAGGGTGGCAGTAAAGAAGAAGAGCACACCCAGGACGGTATGACCGGCGGTCATGTTGGCAAAAAGACGCACCGAAAGCGACACCGGGCGCGCCAGGTAGGAGATGATCTCGATCGGCACCATCAATGGCAGCAGCAGGACCGGCAAACCGCCCGGGACGAAAAATTTGAAGTAATGGGTGCCGTGCTTGTAAAACCCGAGCCCGGTGGAAAAAATGAAAACACCGACGGCAAAGGTGCCGGTGACGACAAGCTGGGAGGTCGGCGTGAACGACCCCGGAATCAGACCGGTGACGTTGCAGAACAGGACAAACAGGAAAAGCGAGAAAATGAGGGGAAAGAACTTCTGCCCCTCCTTGCCGATGGTGTCGTTGATGATGCCGCGCACAAAGAGAAGCGACGCCTCGGCCATCGACTGCATGCGCCCGGGAACAAGTTGCGGCGCGCGCAGGCCATAGCGGAGAAGACCAAGGGCGATCCCCAGGGCAATCCAGATCCAGATCACCGAGTTGGAGATGGAGACATCGATGCCAAACAGGGAGATCGGGATGACCTTGATCACCTGAAAGTGATGCAGCGGGTCCATTTTGGGCGCGGCCTCCGCGGCCTCCGCGGCGCCCGCGGCCAGGGCGTTGGCGATCAGCATGGTCATGGCGACATCCTGGTGGTTCCGACGAACACGTTGACTCCGACGTTTCAACTGCTGGCGATCCGGTAGAGGTTGCGAAACCCGGCGGCGACCCCGAAAAAGAAGAAGATCACGGTAGCCCACGGCCCGGTATGCAGCCAACCGTCAAGCCACTGACCGATGCCGACGCCGATCAGGGTGGCGACGACCATCTCGGTGCTCAGGCGCATGGCCAGGGACAAGCCAGACGGACCCGCCGGAGGGCGATCGGCCGACTCCTCTTTCCGGCCTTCCACCGAACCCTTCCCCGACGGCCCCAACGACATGCCCGGAGGGCTCGACCCCGACACGCCCGGAGGATCCGATCCCAACACTCATGGGCCAGGGCCAAGCCAATCA
>PEAJ01000261.1 GCA_002753495.1 Magnetococcales bacterium HA3dbin3
ACCGCCCCCCCCCCGATCACCCCTGGGAGGCACGCAGCGCCGCGTTGGCGACAACCACCTTCTCCGCCAGGGCCCTGGCGAGCAGACGATGGAACAAAATGGCCAGGGCGGGATCCTCCACCTCCAGTCTCTCCAGGGCCGTGGTCGTCAGGCGATAGGCCACCACCGGGCCGTTGGCGATGACATCGGCCACCCGCGGCTGCGCCAGACAAACCCCGATATCACCAACGATCGCCCCCGAGGTCATCGTGCGCAGCCGCAACAAACGCCCGTCGGGCAGGGTGAGGGAGATCCTGACGCTGCCACTTTCCAGGAAGTAGAAAGAGTCGGCCGGATCACCACGACGAATCAACACACCCTCCCGCTCGAAAGAGAGACGCTCCAGGACGTTGACCATGTCCGGAATACGCGGATGCGGTCCCATGATCACCTCAAAATGATGACGCATCTCCGCATCGAGCAGCAGCGGCTCCTTGGAACGGGCCAGGAGATACTCCTCGCAACGCTCCAGGGCGTGGTCGAGGTCGGGTTCGAGGGAAAAAATTCCCCCCTCGGCAAAGGTCAGCCCAGAGTCTTTGAACAAACCGGTCAGATCCGGCGCCAGGTGGCTGAAAAACACCCGAAATCCGTTGCCCTCGGCCAGTTTATGGATCTTGGCAAAACAGGCCATGGCCGACGAATCGGCCCCCTGCACCCGCCGCATGTCCAGGACCACATAAAGCAGCGGCGAGGCGCCATCCTTCGCCAGGCGCCGGCTGATCCAGTCGACGATGGCCACGGTACTGCCGAAGAAGAGGTAACCATGAATCTGCAGCAGGGCGATGGCATCGCCATACTTTTGCAGGTGGTGGGTCGCCTCCAGCGAGCGATCGACATTGCTGCGCTGATCGGCCCCGCTCGTGGTGTTGCGCAAAACCGGCAGGCGCGCATAGTTGACGACAAACAACACCATCGCCACGGCAATCCCCAGGGCCAGGCCGTTGAGAAACCCGGCCGCGCCGGTGACCAGAACCACCAGAAACACCACCACCCACTCGGTGCGTGGCAGCGTGCGCCAGGTGGTCAGCAGCCACTCCTGGAGCAGCTCAAGGCCTAAAAACAAGACGATACCAGCGGTCAGAAACGCCGGCATGACGCTGATCAAAGGCCCTGCGAACATCAAGCCAAGCGCCGTCGCCGCCGCGGCGACCGCCCCGGTCCAGCGCGTGGTTGCCCCCATTCTCTCCGCGAGCAGGGTGACACCAAGCCCCATGTAACCAGAGGCCCCGCCGAAAGGGGTGACGAGCAGATTGGCCACCCCGGTGCCCTTCAGTTCGGCGTTGGCGTCAAGTTCCCGACCGGTGGCAAGCTCAAGGCCGCTCGAATTGAGCATCGCTCCCAGGAGGTTCAGCAAGGCCACCGAGAGAATCGACGGCAACGCCCCCCACACCTCCGGCCATACCACCTGTCCCGGCAGGGCGCCCAAACTTATCGCACCAGCCGTGGTCGGTCCCGCGGCGGCCTGGGGCAGCCAACCGGCAATGCGGGCCTGTTCCGGACTTAAATCGAACGCAAACAGCGCAAGGTAGAACAGGGCCCCCGAGGCCACCAGAAACCCCGGCAAAACGGCCGGGTGCGAAAAGCGGCGCAGCAGCGCGATCAATCCCACCGCAAACAGAAGGGTCACGCCGATCTTGTCTAAGGATTTGAGGTGGGTCAGGTGGTCGAGGAGATTCACCTGACCATGGGTATCCGCCTCGCTGTTGCCGCCGCTGACCATGGCCAGCGCCCCCTCGACCAGCATCCACCCCGATCCGGCGAGAAAGCCGGCGACGACCGGAAAGGGGATGAAACGGGCAAATCCCCCCAGGCGCAGCCAGCCGACGGTCAGGCAGGTCACGCCGGTGGCAAGCGAGGCGGCGCCGATGATCGCCAGTGCCGTGGCCACCCGCGCCCCCTCGCCGACGTTCTCCAGGTGTCCGGACATGGTGAGCAGAGCGGCGGAGAGAATGGCGATGCCGGTCTCCTGCACCAGGCCGATGGCATTGGGCTGGGCGCTGCGCAGCCCGGCGGCCATCACCACCGAACTCAACAAAAGCACCTGCGTCCCCAGCTGCAACCCGGCGACGAGCGCCCCGGAAAAAAGCAGCGAGGCAACAGCCAGACTTGACCCGACGTTGTCGACACCGACCATCAGGCCGGACAACAGCGTGGGCAGGATTACCGAGCGCGTGGCTTTTCGCTCAGGCAATGGAGGGGTTACGGAAGGCAGGGTGTCCATGATTGGCAACCAGTCAAAGCTTACATTGGAGTCAGAAACCTACCGCGGCCGACTTTATACCCTCCGTCAGCTCGGCGAGAAACTGCCGTCGTGGCATCGTGCGTGCCCCGAACCGGGCCAAATGGGGCGTGTGCATCTGACAGTCAATCAGAGTGAAACCCTTCGCACGCAAAATGTCGACCAAAAAAGCAAAAGCGCACTTCGAGGCGTCGGCAACGTGGAAAAACATCGACTCGCCAAAAAAACAGCGCCCGATTGCCACCCCGTACACCCCACCCACCAACCGATGAGAGCCCTCCCAGGGTTCCCAGGCCTCGGCCGAATGGGCAAACCCCATCTCGTGCAAGCGGATGTAAGCAGCGATCATCGCCTCGGTGACCCAGGTGCCCGTTGCCGCGCGCACCGCGCCGCAGGCACGCATCACCTCGGGAAAGGCCTGATCCAGGGTCAGATGAAACCGCCCCTGACGCAGGGTTTTCTTCAGGCTGCGCGGCAAGTGAAACCATTCCGGTTTCAATACCATGCGCGGGTCCGGACTCCACCAGAGCAGCGGCTGGCCCTCCGCGTACCAGGGGAAGATGCCCAGGCGATAGGCCGCGAGCAGCCGTTCGGGCGAGAGGTCCCCACCCACCGCGAGCAGGCCGTCGGCTTCGGCCAGCTCCACCGGGGGAAAGAGGGGTTCTTCGTCGGGTAGGCGAAATACCGGCATCGGGGGGCCATCGGTGCTCTTTTTTTAACCATGAAAGTCACTTTCTGACTTTCGTCGGTGGCGGGAGGTCCTCTCCCGCCATCAAAATCCGGGTGGTGAACGCCTTCCTTTGCACGAGCGGGGCGGGTTGCCTTACCCTCCGGTCGCGGTTTCTTCCCCGAACCGTGCGTGCGCGGCAAGGCGCGCGCGCATTGTCACCCAACGCGGGGGGTGTTCACCAGGGCGGGCGGGTTGG
>PEAJ01000006.1 GCA_002753495.1 Magnetococcales bacterium HA3dbin3
ATCTTCGCCGCAAGCGGCCGACGCTCCTCCCGCACCAACACACCGGCACCCGAAACAGGGCGTGCGGACGATGTCGGTCGATGCTCCTCCCGCACCGACACGCCGGCGCCGGGGGCGGCTCCCGTCGATACAAGCGGCCGACGCTCCTCCCGCACCGACACGCCGGCACCCGAAACAGGGCGTGCGGACGATGTCGGTCGATGCTCCTCCCGCACCGACACGCCGGCGCCGGGGGCGGCTCCCATCGATGCAAGCGGCCGACGCTCCTCCCGCACCGATACACCGGCGCCTTGCGGCGGAGCCGTGGGTTGCGCCGGGCGTTGCTCGACGCGGGCCGGCGCGACGGCGCCTTGCGGCGGAGCCGTGGGTTGCGCCGGGCGCTGCTCGACGCGGGCCGGCGCGACGGCAACGGCCGGAGGAACCTGGGGCGCGGGCTGTGCCGGGCGGCGCTCCTCCCTGGCGCGCGGGTTGGGCCCCTGGGCGGGGTCGGCGGCCTGCGCGCATCGCCCCGGCGATAACACCAGCCCGAACAAAAGAAACAACGACATGGAAACGGCGGTGGACGGCCTGATTGCTTTCATGGCGAGCCTTCCCCAAACCACAACCACGCACAAACCGAGCCCGGAACAACGGGCAGGCCCGGCCGCCGCTTGCAAGGGAAGCGGCGGCCGGGAGCGACCTCACTTCCCGGTGTCGGCATCGTGCCCCTTGCCCTTGTGTTGCCACGCCTCGCGGCGGGCTTCCCGATGTGCCAGCTGCTCCTTGAGGGCATTTTTGACGACCCCCTTCTGCTCCGCTGTCAACCCATTATAGAAGGCAACCCAGCGATCGCGGACGCGCCGGTGCGTGGCCATCCGCGCATCCATCTTCTTGTCATGTTCGGCGAGCAGGGCGGCCGGATCGGCACTCTCCTCGCTCAGAAACTTCTTGAACAACGCCCCGTGCTCTTCCCTCTGCTGACGCTTCTCTTCCCGGGTGGCCTTGGCCTCCTTTTCCAGGGTCTGCCAGTGCTGTTCCTGTTCCGGCGTCAGTTTGAGCAGGGGGTGAATCTTGGCGAGAAGGGCATCGTGCCCCTCTCCATGCCGACGATGTGGCCTGTCCTTGGCAGCCGACCCCTCTTCCCTGGGTGTCGTTGCCGCCGGACGGGTTTGCGGGTTGTCACCTTTTTGCGTGATGGTGGCGGCCTTGTCGGCTGCCTCGCCCTCCCGCGCCTGGGCCTGCGCAAAAAATCCGCCGACAAGCAGGGCGGTGGCGACAACGAGAAGGGATTTACGGCTCTTTTGCAACATGTTTTGATCCTCCGTGCTGGTGCGCTCAACTTCTGGTTCCCCGGCACTCCTGGTCTTGAGGGTGGCGGGCCACCCGGACCGCCGGGATTTTCGTTGGGGGTGCTCCCCGCGTGTGCGACCATACGCTACACATCATTTGTGAATGGATTGTTTCCCGCAACCGATCATGCGTAACAATTCGTTTCAGTCGGCGTGGCGTGACATGTTTGGTAACATCCGCGCGATGTCCTTTTGCATGAAAATTTGCCAGGATGCGGATCATGTCCAATCCAACCGTCTCTCTTCTGATCATCGACGACGACCCGCGCATGCAGAAGCTTCTGAAGCGCTATTTGAGCGAGCAGGGGTTTCAAGTGTGGACGGCGGAATCGACCCATGCGGCGGACAAGGTGTTGGAGAAGCACCGCGTCGATCTGCTTGTGCTCGATCTGATGCTGCCCGGCGAGGATGGCTTGAGTTATTGTCGACGCTTGCGCGGCCGGGAGAATCCGGTGCCGATTGTCATGCTCACTGCCAAGGGTGAGGATGTCGATCGGATCATCGGTCTGGAGATGGGAGCCGACGATTATCTGCCCAAGCCGTTCAATCCGCGCGAATTGGTGGCGCGCATTCAGGCGGTGCTGCGGCGGCGTCCGCGGCTGGTTCCCGGAGCGCCGGAGCTGGATGGGAAGGAGATTCGGTTTGGTCGTTATCAGCTCAACCTGACCACGCGGCGTCTGCTTGCCGATGGGGAGATGGTGCCGCTGACGACGGGTGAATTTTCCCTGTTGAAGGTTCTGGTGACGCATCCGCGCAAGCCTTTGTCGCGTGACAAGCTGCTTGATCTTGCCCGTGGTCGCGAGCATGAGGCCTTTGATCGCAGCATTGATGTGCAGATTTCCCGTCTGCGGCGTTTGCTTGAGGAGGATTCTGCCGCGCCGCGTTTTATCCAGACGGTGTGGGGGTTTGGCTATGTTTTTGTGCCGGATGGGGATCTGCCGTCCGATAGGTCGTGATTGTTGTGCAGATCCCAGGTTATTTGTGGCGTCGGAAATGGGGTCCAGGGGGCCGCGCTCCCTGGTGGGTCCAGGGCAAAGCCCTGGTGGGGTTCGGGGCGAAGCCCCGAGGTTTTTCGCCCCCCTACCCACGGGCGATTTTCGCATGCCTTTCGCGAAAATCGCCCCCAGGGGGCGGCCATGGCCACGTCGCCTTGCGCTGTTTGCGATTTGGTTGATCACGCCTGCTGATGGGGGAATTGCGTGCGCGGCAGCGACGCGGGAGGGAAAGATGGCGCGGCAGCGACGCGGGAGGGGAAGATGGCCTGGTTCGGGTCGATGATCATGTCCCGGTTGCGGGGGAGATGGGGTTTGCCGCGCTGGCGGCTGCCGCGCTCCCTGTTCGGGCGTTTGGCCCTGTTGTTTTTTCTCGTCATGGCGGTGCGCGATATTGGCGCCTACCTTCTGTTCCATGCCATGACCGATGCGACGCGCGCGCAGCGCCAGGCTGCGCACCTGGCGATCCGGGCCGAGGCCTTGAGCGAGCTTCTCCTGGGCCTGGATGCCGAGGATCGCGCGGCGACCATCGCGCGCATGGCACAGGGGCGTTATCTGCGCCTGCTGCCGGATGGCCCCGACCTGCCGGGGCAGCCCCTGGCGCCCGAGCGGCGCGAGAGGGTGCTTGAGGCCTTGCAGGAGCAGCTGGGTTATCCGGTCGATCTGCGCTCCGCGCGCGAGGGGATGTGGTTGCGCGTGCAGTTCGCCGGGCGTGGCTACTGGCTGCTTTCGCCACGACAGCCGTTGGAACGTTCGTTCCCGTGGCACTGGTTTGCCGGTGTTGCCTTGATGGGGATACTGGCGCTGCTGGGGGCGTTTCTTGTGGTTTGGCGCCTGAATGGCCCCTTGCGCCGGCTGGTCGAGGCAACCACCCGGCTCGGGCAGGGGAAGATGACGACGCTGACCGTGCCGAAGGGTCCCGAGGAGCTGCGTGCCTTGACGGTTGCCTTCAACCACATGCAGGCGGATCTGGCGGCGATGGAGGCCAATCGTGCCTTGTTGCTGGCCGGGGTGTCGCATGATCTGCGGACACCGCTGGCGCGTTTACGCTTGAGTCTGGAGATGGGGGTGGAGGAGGCCGAGCTGCGCGCGGGGATGATCCAGGACATCGAGGAGATGGGGGGGCTGCTCGACCAGTTTCTCGACTTTGCCAAGAGCGAGCAGATCGAGGGGTTGACGAAGGTGGACCCGGATGCGGTGGTGGCGGCAGTGTGCGCCCGCTATGCGCGTTTGGGCAAGGGGGTGCATTTTCGCACCGGGGCGTTGCCGGTGGTGCTTTTGCGCCCGGCGGCCTGGCAGCGTCTGGTGACCAATCTGGTCGACAATGCCGTGCGTTATGGCGCGGGCGGCGATGTTGATGTCGAAACCGGGCGCGATGGGGCGACATTCTGGTTGCGGGTGCTTGATCGCGGGCCGGGGATTCCGGCGGCGGAGCGCGCGCGCATGATGCGTCCCTTTACCCGACTTGATGGCGCGCGCAGCGGCGGTGGGCGGGCGGGTTTGGGGTTGGCAATCGTCGAGCGGATTGTGCATGCACACGGGGGGACGGTGGTATTGCGCGATCGTGACGGAGGTGGGCTTGAGGCGCGGGTGGTGTTGCCGATGACGGGACAGAAGGCTGGTGAGATCTGATTCCAATTCCAGATCAGGCGCCTACTTCGTTGGCTGCTTTGTATCCATCTCAACTTGGAATTGGCATGCAATTTACAACTCAAGAAACTGCCTTGGTGAAACCACGGCAACGCTGCCATATTCGGTATTCTTGAAATCTTTCAGGTTTCCTGTGACAAGAAAATCAGCATTCCCGGAAATTCCGGCCTCAAGATATTTCAGGTCATCCTCATCAGGAAGAGATATTTCGAGGTGTTCAGGCTGCACAAATATTGCAATATTTGAAATAATATCAATAAGTTCACTCAACTCATCAAAGCGTTCTGCGAAATATTTCCTTTTTGAAACCTCGCGATATTCATTCAGAATTTCATCTGATAAAATCACAACCCCCTCACGAACGGCCCTCTCAATCACTTTATAACAAACACCTCTCGTCAAACCTGCGGATATGACAACGTTGCAATCTATTATGACCCTCGTTTTCCTCTTCTTTCCGCACGCCACTCTTTCAACTCCACTCGCACATCTTCCATGATTTTCTCCTCCTCATGGGGCCTGTCTGGAATTCTTGCAAATAAAGCGTCAAGCCTGCCCGTCGCCCTCTTCGAAACCACGGCAACCGGAGTGAAGACAATCCTCCCCTCTTCCGCCTTTGCCTCCAACATGTCACCAATCCCAACCGGGATCGCCTCCCTCACACGAGCGGGGATCGTAACCTGAAACCTTCTTGTCACCCGGATCGATGCCATGCTCTGTCCCTCTTTGTTGGCAACCACCGGCGGTGGAATTATTCCACCCGGCTGATTGGATCCTGCGCAAAAGGAGATTTCAAGTCAACGTCATTCTCAATGATCCACGCTTCGATTCCCTCCCCCCTACATCACCACCGACTCAACCTCATGCCAGCCAGCCAGGATCAGGCCGCGCCGACCATCCAGGCTCAGTCGATCCCCACAACGCACCGGATGCCCGCTCAGTTCGCCATGATCGCGCGCCGCGCCGCGCACATTGAGCGCCTCGCAGCCCACCACGCACACCTTCGAAAGCCGCGCCGCGACGATGGATGCATGCGACGTCTGACCGCCGCGCGCCGTCAACAACCCTTGCGTCAGGGCGATCTCCTTGATGTCCTCGGGAACGGTGTCGTAGCGGATCAGGATCAACGGTGTGTTCGGATCCTCGGCGCGCAGGCTCTGGATCTGCTCGAGATTGAACACCGCGCGTCCACACAAGGTCGCCCCGCTCACGCCAATCCCCTGCGCCAAGAAGGGATCACCACTCCGGGCATCGACCTTGAAACGCCGCGCCACCAGCGGTTTTTCCGCCGTGGTGATCATGTCGCGCGTCTGCAACAACCAGACGTTGCCGGCACCGGGGCCATCAAAGGTGAACTCGATCTCCTGCGGACTCCAGCGACGATCGTAGATCAAGGATTTGGCCAGACGCAGCAGCTCGGCATAAACCTCCGGAAAACAACGTTCAAGGGAGGTGGCCGGATCGCGACCGTCGCTTGTGCACTGTTCGACCGAGATTGGCTGTGTCGCCACCAGCCCGCCGACAATATCCTCGCCCTGGTTGCCAGGCGTGAAATCCCCCCAAAGCATCACCCGGTTGAGACGCTGCCCGGGGTGCGCGGTAAAAAGCACGCCGGTGCCGGCGTTCTGGCCGACGTTGCCAAAGATCATCGTTTGCAGGACCACCGCCGTTCCCCAATCGTTGGCGATGCCGAGAATGCGGCGATAATCCTTGGCCTTGAGGGCGTTCCAGGAGTGTAGAACCTGCTGGATGCTCGCAAGCAGTTGCTCCCAGGGATCCTCGGGGATGACGATGCCGAACGTGCGCGCGGCCGTCTCGTAGGCAAGGGCGAGCTCCCGCATCTGTGTTGAGGTGAGCTCGCGTTTTTTTGTCACCCCGTGCCGACGCTTCGTCTCGCGCATCAGGTCGGAGAAAGTGGCGCGCCCGAGGTCGAAACTCATGGCCCAGGATTGGATGAAACGGCGATAATTGTCCCAGGCGAAGTAGGGATTGGCGGTCTCTACGCTGATGCCTTCGACGATGTCGCGATTGATGCCGACGTTGTGGATGGTCTGCATCATGCCGGGCATCGAGATCATCGCCCCGCTGCGCACGGAAAGCAGCAGCGGCCGCGTCGTCGACCCGTAGCGTCGCCCGATGCGCGCCTCGATCGCCGCCAGCCGCAGCCGCAGCCGGTCGGTGAAGTCGTTCCAGGCCGGCTGGTAGTGGCGGATGATCTGCCGGCAGCGGAAAAATTCGGTGGTGAGGATCGTCCCCGGCGGCACCGGCAGGCCAAGATCGCCCATCCGCACCAGATTGAACCCCTTGTTGCCAAGGAGCATCGGGTTGCCTTCCGGACAATCGGCGGCATCATCGTGAAGATCACGGAAAAGCCGCTCGGGGTTGTAGGTCATGAGCAGGTCCATGCCGCGCGGATCAAGATGGTGCTGCTGCGCGACCAGTACCTTGAGGATGCGGGCGAGATAACGATCGAGCGCCTGCAACCCGAAGGTGCCGGCAACCAGATCGCGGAAAAACACCTCGCTGATCCGTTCCAGGGCCAGGACCGGATCATCCCCACGCAGGGCACGATAACGCGGCAAGAGCATCTCTGGTGGCACCTGGGTGATGATCAGGGCGAGATTGTCGCGATGATGGCTGGCATAGCACGTCTCGATGATCCCCTTCACCCCCTCCGACAGGCCGCGGAACAGATCCAGATACTGGTAGAAGGTGAGCGGCCGCGTGCGCAGGGAGTCTTCGAGGATGGCCAGGTAATCACGGAGCCTGTGCGAGGTGATGCCGTCGATGGCCAGGGCGCGCTGGAAGTGTCGCAACTGGCGGGCAATGCCGCGAAACCCGGCCTGGGTGATAAAATCGTCGGGGATGGTCGCGATCAACGCTTCCAGACTGACATTGGCGAGGTTTTCCAGGCGAAAGGTGAGCGAAAGGGCATCAAATTTGCGCTCGCGATATTGGCCATAGACCGACGGAATCCCGACCGCGATGTGACGTTTCTGGTAGATCTCCTCATGCGCCGGAAACACCTCCGGCGACAGGATGACCGCCTGCAACCCTTCGAGGACATCGAGCAGGGTGACGAGGAGGGCTTCATGTTCCACCTCGGCATCGAGGTCGGCGAGCAGGCGGTCGAGGTGCGGAAAACCCTGAAACGAAGCCTCGCGCAGGGCGGTGTGGATCCCCTCGAACCCCAGATTGTACTTGCGATGCAGCATGTGGTGGAGATGGAGCAGATGCGCCACCCGCCGCCGATCGCCCTCCGGCAGGTCGGCTGCCCCCATGATCCCGGGCAGGATCCGTTCCAGCGGCGTGGTGAGCAGGCTGGCCGGATCGGCGAACCCGGCGGCGACGCAGGCGCGCTGCATCACCCGCCGCACGCCATCGACGAGCGGTCCCGTTTCGGGAATCTCCTCGAGCAACGACGCAGGCAAGAAAGGCACGAGCGGGGCCTTGTCGCCATCGAACCAGAAACGCACCGCCGCCGCCGCCAGCCCGACCGTGAGGTTGGTGCTTTCGACGTGGCACTGCTTGCGCAGGAAGTGGATCATGCGATCCTGGCGTTGCGTGAGTTCGTCGAGGTCGGTGGAGACGTTGCGCAGCTCCCCCTCGGCGCCGATCTCGTTGAAATAGACCGGCAACAGGCGCGCAAGCTGCTTGATGAGGTTGAACACCGGCTCGATGGCGCTGTTGAGGAGACGGGTGATCTCCTTCTGGAACAGGTCGGTATCCTTGATGCAGGTGCCGGTGAGGTGAAGATTGACGATCAACGCCGACAACAGCGTCGCGCTCCATTTCGGATTCTGCCCGATCAGGGCAAGCCAGATGCGCACGTTGTACAGATGTGCCGGATTGGCCACCGGTTGCCAGTCGACATCAACCCCCTGCACCGCGCTGTACTGAAAGCCGAAACGCACCGCCTCGCCCAAAAACATCTCCGCGAGCGCGCCGCGATTGCCCTGAAACACCTCACTGCCGATCGCCTCGATGCACTGCAAGGCGGTATGCGGAAAATGAACGACGTTGGCCTTGAGGAAGGCAAAGGTGCGCTGGAAGACATCGCGCATCCGTTCCGGCGTCTGCTCCTGACGGTGCATGAGATGAACGAGGGTGCGGTTGATGGCGCGCAGGGTCTCTTCGTGAATCAGGCCAAGCCCTTCGGTCTCCATGATGTGAAACAGAAAGGCCAGTGCCCGCTCCTCGGCCAATGCCTTCGCCTCGGAGGCGGTGGCCAGCTGTCCGAGCGCGTTCGCGGCGCGCCGATAGCCGCGGACAAGGTCGATGAAGGTGGGCAGCATGCACAGCCGCGTCGCGGCGGCGATGGCGTTTTCGGGGGTATCGCGCGTCGTGTCGTCCGGGGTCAGGATGGTGCGCAGGCTCGCCTGTTGTTCGCGCAGCCCGCGGTGGGTGATCAGGGTAAGATCGTCGGCCATGCCGGGCAGAAAGAAGGCCTCCGGATCCGGGCGCTGCCGCCAGTAGGCGTGGCTGACATCAAGCAGGCGCGCGAGCAGATCGCGCACGATGCGCGGATCGGGCATGGTTGTCGTCGGCGATTGCCGGCAAAGCGCGAGCAGCCCGTCAAGCGCGCGCGCGAGCGGGTAGTGGCTCTGCACGAGCAGAAACAACGGGCGTTCGGGCAAGGCGGCCACCTGGCGCAACAGGCGATCAAGGCTTGCGGCGTAGGCGGCCAGGCGCGCAGGCGAAAGCTGTGCGATGACCCGCTCGAGGAAGGCGGTCAAACCCTCCAGGGCATCGCGGATGTGCTCCTCCCTGCCGTCGGCGGCCTGGAGGAAGAATGTGCCGAAGAGGTCGAGAGCCGCCGGTCCCTCGGGATGATCGCGGTAGAGGGACCAGTTGCCAAGGGCAAACCCCTTAAGCTCCGGCAGGATCAGCGGCCAGTTGCGAAAGGGGTGGTTGAGCTCCTCGAGCAGGCGCTTGAGGGCGTCGCTGAGACCGACATACCCCGCCACCACCTCTTGCAGCACCGCGTGGCGCGGATCGACTTCGACCCGCGCCACGGCGGTATTGCGTAAATTGACCCGGAGGGCATCCGAAGCGAGCGGCGGCCCTCCGGTTTTGCCAGCGTCTGGGCGTCTGGCGGTCACGGCGCTCCCTAGATTTCGCGCGCGGCCATGTGGTTGATCAGGTCGAGCACGCGGTTGGAGTAGCCCCACTCGTTGTCATACCAGGAGAGCACCTTCACGGTGTTGCCGATGACGTAGGTCGAGGGGCCGTCGACGATCGAGGAGCGGGGATCGCCCAGGAAGTCGATGGAGACCAGCGGGATGTCGGTGTAGCCGAGGTAGCGGCTGGTGCTTGAGCGCAGGGCATCCTGCACATCCTTCACCGTCGTCTCCTTGTCGGTGATGATGGTGGCATCAACGACGGAGACGTTCGGGGTCGGGACGCGCAGGGACATGCCGTCCAGCTTGCCCTTCAGGGAGGGAAACACCTCGCCGATCGCCTTGGCGGCGCCGGTGGAGGTCGGGATCATCGACAGGTTGGCGGCGCGGGCGCGGCGCGGATCGGAGTGCGGCATGTCGGTCAAGCGCTGGTCACCGGTGTAGGAGTGCACGGTGGTGATCAAGCCACGCTGCACGCCAAACTTCTCCAGGATCACCTTGACCACCGGCGCCAGACAGTTGGTGGTGCAGGAGGCGTTGGAAACGACGTAGTGCTGCTTGGGGTCGTACTCGTTCTCGTTGATGCCCATGACGAAGGTCTTCACGCCACCCTTGGCCGGGGCGGAGATGATGACGCGCTTGGCGCCGGACTTGATGTGCGGCTGGGCGGCTTCGGCGTTGGTCATGCGGCCGGAGGCCTCGATGACGTAGTCGACACCGGCTTCGTTCCACTTCAGGGCATCGGGCTTGGTCTCGCCGGTGAAACGAATCTCGCGACCGTTGACGGACATGCCGTTGGCGGTTTCCTTCACCTCCCCTTCCATGGTACGGAAGATGGAGTCATACTTGAGCAGGTGCACGAGGGAGGCACGCGGGGCCGGGTCGTTGATGGCCACGATCTGGATGTTCTTGAAAGCGGGATCCTTGTCGATGGCGCGAAACACGCAACGACCGATACGTCCAAACCCGTTGATGCCGATTTTGATGGTCATGTTCTCTCTACTCCTGAATGGATGTGGCCGACAGGCCTGTTGAATCATGTTCCGGGCCGCCCCGACCGGACCCCGCCACGACCGGCGGCGCATTGTCGCCGATCGGTGAACCCTGAACGAAAAAAAAGTGAGCTAGAAGATATTGGATTCCTCCCCAAAAGACAACTCGGACACCCGACCCCGCGCCGATTTCCCTCCGGGTGCGCGCTGAAGGTACCTGCATGCCACGCATCCAACTTTCCGACACCGTTCCGTTTGAGCCGGCGCAAATGTTCGATCTGGTTCTGGATGTACGCCGCTATCCTGAGTTTCTCCCCTGGTGCACCAAAACGCGGGTCTTCAACGAGGAGGAACGGCAGTTTGTCGCCGAACTGACCATCAGCTTTCGCGGCATGCGCGAAAGCTTCCAAACCGTCGACCGCTTTGTGCCGTCACGCAAGGTGGAAGTCAAGTTGCGATCTGGTCCCTTTCAACATTTGGAGAACGAGTGGGTCTTCACCCCCACCGCGCAAGGGACGCGCGTCGACTTCTTCATCGACTTCAAATTCAAGAGTCGCCTGATGAATGTCACTCTGGGGCCGCTTTTTGCCCAGGTTTCGAAGCAGATGCTCGAGGCCTTTCGCAACCGCGCCTTTGTCCTTTACGGCCAAACCCTGATTGCGCCACCTTAAGGCCCCGCCTGCCCCTTTTGCCGAATCGCAACACCGAGGAAGAGTGCCGCATGTCTCGACACCAAGTCAACGCCGTCGTCCCCTACACCCCGCGGCAGATGTACGATCTGGTCGTGGACATGGACAGCTACCCGCAATTTTTGCCGTGGTGTGTCCAGGCGCGCAAGTACGACATCACCCCGACGCAGTTCACGGCGGAAATGACCATCGCCTTCAAGGGGCTGCGCGAAACCTTTCGCACGATCGACACGCTCGTCCCCGGGCGCAGCATCCGCATTTCGCTCCTCTCCGGACCCTTCAAGCACCTGCAGAACTCCTGGGATTTCATCGCCGTGCCCGAGGGGACGCGCATCGAGTTCAGCATCGATTTCAAATTCAGCAACAAACTGCTCAGTGTCGCCATGGGGCCGCTGTTCGGCAACGTGACCCAGCGCATGGTGACCGCCTTTCGTCAACGCGCCGATGTCGTTTATGGTTCCAACCCTTCCGCCACCACTTAAAGGAGAAACACCCTCATGATCAGAATGGGCAACACCCCGCGCCGGGAACTTCAACTCTTCATGCTGCTGGCGTTGACGCTGTTTGTCTGGGCGGCCCCGATCACGGCCGCTTACGCCGCGGATGATGGGGTGATCGCCCGCATCGGCGACTGGAAATTGACCCTGCATGAGCTCGACAAGGGCCTCGCCGGCCGCATCTACGACATCGAGCAGCAGCTCTACCAGATGCGCGTCCAGAAGCTGCAGGAGATCATGGCCGACCACATGCTCGCCCAGGAGGCCAAGCAGCGCGGCATCGCTTTAGACAAGCTGCGCGACGAAATCGGCAACAAGCGCGAGAAGGTCAGCGATGAGATGGTCGGCAATTTCATCAAGACCAACCAGGAGCGTCTGCCGGACCAAGGCAAGGGGATGGAGGAGAAGATTCGCGGCTTCCTCGAAAATCGTGCGAGCGAAGAGGCGGTGACCAAATACCTGGCCGGCCTCGCCAAAAAGTACGATGCCCAGATTACCCTGCCGCAACCGAAGGCGCCGCGCATCCCGGTCACCGGTCCTGAGGATCTGGCCAAGGGTCCTTCGAAGGCACCGATCACCATCGTCGAGTTCTCCGACTTCCAGTGCCCCTATTGCCGCAACATCCAAGGGACCCTGCGCAAGGTGTTCGAGCACTATCCGGAGAAGGTGCGCCTGATTTTCCGGCACTATCCGCTGCCGATCCATCCGCTCGCGGCCAAGGCGGCCGAGGCCTCGCAGTGCGCCGCCGATCAGGGCGGATTCTGGGCCTACCACGATGCCCTCTTCGCCACCGATGCCGACCCGGAAATCCCCTTCCTCAAGGAGCTTGCCGCCAAGCAGAAGCTCGACACCGCCAAGTTTGACGACTGCCTGAGCAAGGGCAAGCATGCCGCGCGCGTGCAAGGCGATGTCACCGACGGCGAAAATCTCGGGATCAGCGGCACGCCGGCCTTTTTCATCAATGGCATTCCCCTGGTCGGGGCACGGCCGTTCTCGGAGTATCGTCGCATCATCGACGAGGAGCTGGCCAAGAAGTAAAATGACCTGACCACGTGGACAAACCCGGGGCGGGGTATCCCGAATCCACGCCCTGCCCCGGGTCCACCGCCACCGCCCGCGTCGTCGACCCCGGGCCTCTCTCCCCAGGTGGCAGCCCCGCACCGAGAGTTCCCTATCCGGTTTGCTTCGGCCAGATAACCGGAATCATCCCTTTCCTGTTACAGCGTGATCAACTGAGATCGTATTCCAGGGCTTCTTCTGTTCGATTGTGGATCAGGCTGCCCGCGGTGGCGTGCGCGCGGTGCGGTGACGCAAGCTCCGGCGCGGCATGAGGGCGGGAGGGCAGGCGACAAAGCGGTTGTTTGACCAGGCGGTAAAATACGCCGCCTGGTCTGATGGCGAAAAGGAGCACGATGTGGAAGGTACGGCGCGCTTTTTGTCACCGGAGGAGGTCCCGGGTCGAGATGGCTGGGACCGGCTGACCGCGCTCCTGTTTTTGTGTGCCGCCGCCCTGGCGTTCGATCTGGCCACCGACTTTGGCGTCAGCGCCGACGAGCCGCGCCATTGGGAGTATGGCGAGCAGATTCGCGCCTTTTTTACCTCGCATTTCCGGGACACCCGGGCAGCCGAGCCGATTTTTCTCAATTTTTACGGCGGGGCCTACGACCTGCCCGCCACCCTTGTCGGGCATCTGCTGGGTCTTGACCCTTACCGCACCGCCAGGGTGCTCCTGCCCGTCCTGGGATTGCTCGGCGTTGCCGGGTGTTGGCGGTTGGCGCGGATGATCGCAGGGCCCCAGGCGGGGTTTTGGGCCGCGCTGCTGCTGCTCACCACCCCGGTCTATGTCGGCCACATGTGCATCAACCCCAAGGATCTCCCTTTTGCCGTTGGCTACATCTGGTCGCTCTATTTTCTGGCGCGCATCCTCCTGGCCTGCCCGCGCATCCCGCCGGGGCTTGTCGTGCGTGGCGGCGTGGTCATCGGTTTGACCATGAACGTGCGCATCTACGGTGGCCTTCTGCTGATCTATCTGATTTTGTTGCTGATTTGGCAACGGCGGCACCTGACCGGGGCGGGACTGGCACCGGCGCCCTTCTGGCGACAGCAGCTGCCGCCGCTGCTGGGGGTGCTCGCGTTGGCGACATTTTTTACCGTCTTGTTCTGGCCGGCGATGCTCATGCATCCGTTCGCCACCCTGCGCGCTGCGCTTGCGACCGCCGCCAACGCGCCGGTTCTCTGGCCCATCCTTTTCGCCGGCAGGGAGTACACCCCGGCCACTCTGCCCGCGATCTACATCCCGGTCTACTTTGCCATCACCGCGCCGGAGGTGCTGTTGATCCTTTTGCCTCCGGCTTTGTTGTGGTCATGCTGGCGTGTGTTTGCCGGGGCGGAATCCGGGTCGATGGTTGTGCGTGTCGGTCATGGGGTTCTGCTCCTGGGCATTGTCTGCCCGGTGTTGCCGGTCCTTCTGTTGCGGCCGTCGACCTACAATGGCATCCGCCACTTCCTGTTCCTTCTGCCCCCCCTCGCCGTTTTGCAGGCGCTGTTCATCGTCGCCGTGGGCGATGCATGGCGTCGACGCTCCTGGAAGGATGCATGGCGTCGACGCTCCTGGAAGGTGGTTCACGGTCTGGGTAGCGTCGTTTTCGTCCTGGCCCTGCTCAGCCAGGTTGTGCGCATGGCGTTTTTGCACCCGCTGGAGTACTCCTTTTACAATGTGCTGGTGGGAGGTTTGCAGGGAGCGGCCGGGCGGTTTGAGGTCGACTATTGGTTCCTCGGTTACAAACCCATCGCCGATTATCTCGGGCAACGGGTCAAAAATGACCCCGACCTGCACCCCAGGGCGGGTGCGGGGCAGCCTTTCCGGCTTTTCGTCTCCCCTCAACCCGAACTCGTCACCCCTTTTCTGGATGATGGCATTGTCCCGACCCGGGATGCCCTGGAGGCGGATTTTGTTCTTGTGCGCCCGGGTTTGTTCACCACCACGATATTCGATGGCGATCGCAAGTTTCCTGTCGCCCGCCTGCCCGGAAGGAATCTGCATCGGATCAAAGTGACTAAGGCATTGTATAATAAAAGATTTGGTACATCCTTGAGCGCCATCCTGTTCGTTCACCCGAAGGAGGCAGACAAGGTGTGCATCCCAGGTGCCGACGAAAACTATTTTGAGAGAGGGTGGCGCAAGGCCGAACCCGAGTGCGCGGGTTTGGATGCGACTCGATGAACCGGTGACACGGCGCCGTTACCAAGAAGAACGTAGCGTTGCAACCCTAGCAGGACGCGTCAACTTTTTTGGCGGTGATTGGCCATGGCGCAGAGTGTCGAAGTCAGTGTCCTTATTCCCCTCTACAACGAAGCCGAAACGATTGCCGCCTTGTACCAGCAGGTCACGGAGGTGATGCAGCCGAGCGGGCGATCGTTCGAGATTCTCTTTGTCGATGATGGCAGTACCGATGCCGGTCCGGCGATCCTTGCCAATCTGGCGGCAAAGGACCCACGGCTGGTCGTCATCCGTCTGCGGCGCAACTTTGGCAAGGCCGTCGCCCTCGACACCGGCTTTCGGCAGGCGCGCGGCAGGGTTGTCGTCACCCTCGACGCCGACCTGCAGGATGACCCGACCGAAATCCCGCGCCTGCTTGCCGCGCTCGAACGCGGCTATCAGCTGGTCAACGGGCACAAGCAGATTCGTCACGACCCCTGGCACAAGGTGTGGCCATCACGACTCTTCAACGGGCTGGTGCGTCTGCTGACCGGTATTCCGTTTTGGGACTTCAATTGCGGTCTCAAAGCCTATTCGGCGGAGGTCACCCGCCGCCTGCACCTGTACGGGGAGCTGCATCGTTTCATCCCCGTGCTTGTGCATGCCATGGGGTTTGCCATGGTCGAGATGCCGGTGCGGCACCATCCGCGGCGGCATGGTCGTTCCAAGTATGGTCCGGCCCGCCTGTACAAGGGGTTTTTCGATCTGCTTACCATTCTGCTCACCACCCGCTTTGCCACCCGGCCGTTGCATCTGTTTGGTGGTGTCGGTCTGGGATTGGGCGCCGCGGGTTTGTTGATCCTGGGTTATCTGACCCTGCTGTGGTTTCACGGGAGTGGGCCGATCGGCACGCGGCCGCTGCTGTTTCTGGGCATGTTGTTGCTGATGGTGGGTGTTCAGCTGGTCGGTGTCGGTTTGTTGGGGGAGCTGCTTCTGCATACACGTGCCACCAATGCCTTTCCCTATGCCATTGAGTCCATCCAGCGGGACGGAAGCGGCGCCGAGCCCCCGGTCTGTGATCGCCTGGATGAGAGACATCGCGGGTGATGAGCAGAAATTTATCTTGTCGGCACGCTCGCCGATCGCAAAAAAATTGTTCACATGATAGGCAATCCGGGCAGGATATGCCCATCTTGCAGGCATCTCTTGACAGATCGGCCCAACCGTGATGCGGATAACATCATGAATGTTCGATACTTTAAAATTGGCATGAATTGTGCTTAACGTAAAAGTCAAGGCGCGCAGCCGGTCATCGCCACCCCCTGCACGCCAAGCCGGGCCCTTGCGCCCCTGCGCGGGAGGTTTTCTCCGAACAATGCCCGTGTCTGCCGGGGAGAAACAATCATGTTCACGATGGCCATCGCCGACCTGTCCTGCCCCACACAACCCAATACCGGGTCGAACAACCCGAACCCGGGCTTCGTTGGACAGATGATTGCCAGCCAGCGTCTCGGGCGTGGCGCGATGCCTTCGCGGCTGGGTCTGTCAAAAACGGCCTTTGCCCGCATGGCGCGATCCTACCGCCTGCAGACGACACACCCATCAGGGTCGGGCGTGCCGCAACACGACCTTTTCCTGACACCGGAACGCAACGACCTGCTCTACCTGCTCGACGACCACGGTACGGTGGTCCAGCACGAGGTGCTGTGGATGGCGTCGATCGTCGCCACCGGCTACATCGGACCGGACACGCTGTGGGCGAACCTCGGCCTGCGCGGCGAGGAGGAGCTTGATCGTCTCATGCTGCACAATTTTCGCACCCTGGCGCAGCGTAACGCCGGCCACGTCGAATGGAAGGAGTTCCTGCGCTGCCAGCTGTGCGAACAGGAGGGGATCATCCCCGCCGCGCCTTCCGTGCGCCTGGCGCGACGGGGTCACCTCTTCGGTCTCGGCCTCGAGCGCCCGGTCATGCCGTAACAGCTGGCACCGAATCGCCGTCATACGCACGCCGACCTCGGCGACACCCCGCCGCCAAACGCCCGCGCCAACGCCAAACGCCCCGGCGAGACGTGCCCCTTGCCCGGGGCGTGCGGCGCGGCACCGCCGGCGACCGGCGAGGAAAAGCCTCGGCGGGAAAACCCCCACCCCGCCGCCAAACGCAAAACGCCCCAGCGAGGGGTACCCCGCCGGGGCGTGCATGCCATCGATAATCGGCGAAGAGAGACTCTAGCCGAAGATCGCCTTGCCCTGACCGGCCGAACCAAGGACGGTCTTGTTCTTCTCGATGATCATCTTTTTCAGCTCATCGCGCGCCGGGCCGAGGTACTTGCGCGGGTCAAACTCGGCGGGCTTTTCGGCGAAGGTTTTGCGGATGATGGCGGTCATCGCCAGGCGGCCATCGGAGTCGATGTTGATCTTGCACACCGCCGACTGCGTGGCACGACGCAGCTGCTCGGCCGGAATGCCGACCGCATCCTTCAACTTGCCGCCGTTGGAGTTGATCATGTTGACATAGCTCGGCACCACCGAGGAGGCGCCGTGCAAAACGATCGGGAAACCGGGGATGCGCTTTTCGATCTCTTCGAGGATGTCGAAGCGCAAGGGGGGCGGCACCAGCACGCCCTCGGCGTTGCGGGTGCACTGATCGGGCTTGAACTTGTTGGCGCCGTGCGAGGTACCGATCGAGATCGCCAGGGAGTCAACACCGGTCTTGCTGACAAACTCCTCGACTTCCGAGGGCTGCGTGTAGGTGGACTTTTCGGCGACGACATCATCCTCGATGCCGGCAAGCACACCCAGCTCGCCCTCGACCGTCACGTCATGCTGGTGGGCATACTCGACCACCTGCCTGGTCAGGGCGATGTTGTCGGCGAAGGAGTGGTGCGAACCGTCGATCATCACCGAGGAGAACCCGGTGTCGATGCAGGACTTGCACAGCTCCAGGGTGTCGCCGTGGTCAAGATGCAGGGCAAACTTGAGGTGCGGATTGGTCTCCTTCAACATCTGTGCCGCGCCCTGGGCCAGGAAACGCAACAGGGTCTGGTTGGCATACTTGCGCGCGCCGCTCGACACCTGCAGGATGAAGGGGGAATCGGACTCGCCGCAGCCGGTGACAATGGCTTGCAGCTGCTCCATGTTATTGAAATTATAGGCAGGAATGGCGAACTTTCCCTTGAATGCCGCTTCGAACATCTTCCTGGTGTTCACCAGACCGAGATCTTTGTAGCTGATACCCATAAGAACCCTCTTTTCTATCGCTGCACGTTTAGGGATGACCCCGACTTTCACGGATGGTAACAACTTACCCAGGGCGCTTCAACCCTAAATTCGGCGACCCACCGCTTCCGCCCTGGAATTTCGATTCCGGCAACACGGTTGCCGGCGGGCGTTGCAAGGCACGCTGTTCTTTGGTCGGCAACATGGTAGAATCGGCCCATCGTTCATTGTTCGCACCCGCATCGAAAACCCCAAGGCGAGGGAGAGGACCATGCCCGAGGTTGTCATCTACTCCACCACCACCTGCCCCTATTGCGTCAAGGCGAAGAAACTGCTCGACAAAAAGCAGGTCGCCTACCAGGAGATCAACCTCACCCTCGACCCCGGCCGCCGCGACGAGATGCTCAAGCGCGCAAACGGGCGCAAGACCGTGCCACAAATCTTCATCGGCAATCATCACGTCGGCGGTTGTGACGACCTCTACGCCCTGGAGTCGGAGGGCAGGCTCGACCCGCTCCTGACGGGTGCCTGACCACCCATGCCGACGCAAGAGCCGCCATCGATTGCAACCAGGCCTTTTCTGGCCGCGGTCGTTCAGCTCTGTTCCGGGGCCGATCGCGCCGCCAACCTGGAGACGACGACGCACCTTCTGGAGCGCGCGGCGGCACGCGGCGCCGAGCTTGTGGTGTTGCCGGAAAATTTCTCCTTCATGGGCAAAACCGAGGAGAAAAAGCGACGCCACCATGAGGATCCCGAGGCCAGCCCAAGCCTGCGATTTCTCCTCGATTGTGCGCGTCGACTGCATCTGTGGATCGTCGGCGGCTCAATCCCGCTGCGCATCCCCGGCGGGGAGACGTGCACGAGCAGTTGTTTCGTCGTTGACCCGACTGGAGAGATACGCGCCCGCTACGACAAGATTCACCTCTTCGATGTCACGCTCGGGGGTGGCGAGCCTTATCGGGAGTCGGCGGTGATCACCCCCGGCCATGTGCCGGTGACCGTTGCCACCCCCTTTGGCGTGCTTGGGCTTTCCATCTGCTATGATCTGCGCTTTCCGGAGCTTTACCGCCATCTGGTCAGCGCCGGGGCGACGATTCTGACCGTCCCTTCCGCCTTTACCCTCACCACCGGCAAGGATCACTGGGAGGTGTTGCTGCGCGCGCGCGCGGTGGAAAATTTTGCCTTCGTTCTCGCTCCCAATCAGGGCGGCATCCACCCGGGCGGGCGTCGCACTTATGGTCATTCCCTGATCGTCGACCCCTGGGGCAGCGTCATTGCCCGTTGTGCCGATGGGGTGGGGTTGGCCCTGGCCGAGGTTGATCCGGCGCGCGTGCATGCGTGTCGCGAACAGATTCCCTGCCTGACGCATCGGGTCTTGTGATTCCGATTCCCCATGAACACCCCCGTCTCTTTCTATCAGCACCACGGCATTCTCCCGGGCGTACACAAGGTTGACGATCTCCGGTCGCATTTTTCCCAGCGGGAGGCGTTGTTCCGGCAGTTGGGGATTGTGCCCCGACTTTTGCGTGATGCCAGGATTCTGGATATTGGCCCCGGCGGCGGGTATTACGCCTTGTACAATCTGGCGCAGCGCCCGCGTGCTTATGTCGTGCTTGACCGCAACGCGCGGGCGATCGAACATCTAAAGCAAACGATCGCGCCGGTGCTGCATCCGGAGACCGTTCTCACCTTTCGCTGCGCGGATCTGCTGGAGATGGCGGTTGACGACACCTTCGACCTGGTCATCTGCGAGGCGGTGATTGCCTGGCAGCAGGAGCAGCCGGAGACGTTTCTTGAGCGCGTATCGGCGTTTGTGGCACCCGGCGGGGTGTTGTTGATCACCTGCATGGATTCGGCTTCGTGGTTGTTCGAGATGTTGCGTCGTCTGGCCGGGCGGCTGATCACCGGTCATGCGCTGGCGTTGGATGCGAGGCTTGCCTTGCTGGAGCCGGTTTTTGCCCCGCATTTGCACACCCTGGCGGCCGGCAATCGTCTGCCGGCGCAGTGGGTCATGACCAATCTGCTGGTGCCGCTGGTGGGTGGGCCGCTCTCCATGGGCACGGCGATCGCGACCCTGGCGGATGATTTTGTGCCGTTGGGCAGCGCGCCGCATTTCCTGACCGACTGGAGCTGGTACAAGCGTTATGCCGCGGGTTCGGGGGAGTATTGGCGCGAGGCGCGCACCCAGTATCACCGGAACCTGCACAATTTGCTCGACCAGCGGCGGCTGCATCCGCCCAATCCGGAGGAGGCCAACCTGGAGCTCCTGGCCGCATGTGATTGGGCTTGTCGGCACATCCAGGCTTATGAAACCGACCCTGACGTTGCACACGTGCGGGAGGCGCGGGAGGCAGTGGCGCGGATTGCCGATCTTGTCCGCGTCTACGATCCGGAGGTTGGTGCGGTGTTGTGTGCTTTTGGTCGGGCGTTGGACGATCACGCCAAAGCCGGTGCGTTTCTTTTCCCGGACGGATTTGCGCCTCTGTTTGGGCGCACGCAGCAGCATCTTTCTTTTGTGCGTCGTGTCGATGCGGGGTGATTGGATTCCGGGTTATTTGTGGTGGGCGGGATGGGATTCGGGGCAGGGTCCTGGTTGGGTTTGGGGCGAAGCCTTGATTTTAAACTGTTAAAAGTGGTTGGGGGGTCCGGGGGGAGGCTTAAGCCTGCCCCCCGGCTTAGTCCAGGGCGAAGCCCTGGCGGGTCCAGGGCTCCGCCCTGGCGGGGTTCGGGGCGGAGCCCCGATGTTTTTGTATTCTTTTCTTCTTTTCTTCTTTTCTCTTCTTCTCTTTTGCTTTTCCGCCCCCCTACCCACGGGCGTATGTCGCATGCTTTTCGCGACATGCGCCCGCAGGGGGCGGCCATTGCCGTGTTGCTTTGCGCCGTTTGCAAAGCAACACGGCGGATTGCAGGTTTTTGCGGTGCCGGAACTGTCTTCCTTCTCCTTGAGGGCGCGTTGCGTCTTTTTTCGAGGGGGCGCGTTGCACCCTTTTTTGCGGGCGCGTTGCGCAGGCAACACACAACGCACGGCGGTGTGGAAACCGGGAAAAAAGACTCTGAAGGCGCTCTGGCCTTTGGAAACCTGCAATCCGCCTGACGATTTTTGCTGGAAAACGCAAAAATCGTCAGGCAATGGCCGCCCCCTGCGGGCGCATGTCGCGAAAAGCATGCGACATACGCCCGTGGGTAGGGGGGCAAAAAAACAAAAAAATGTCGCGAAAAGCATGCGACATACGCCCGTGGGTAGGGGGGCAAAAAAACAAAAAAGAAGAAAAAACAAAAGACTCGGGGCTTCGCCCCGAACCCCACCAGGGAGCGCGGCCCCCTGGACCCCATCTCACTCGCCACAAATGGCCCGGAATCCAATCAACATCAACAACTACCACCACCACACCCACTACACCCCACCACGACACACAAACTGCAACTCAAGATCGGCAAGCTGAATACGATCCCCGGGATGCAACGCCGCCGGCAAGGAGATCCGCGCCCCCTCCTCCGGTGTCAGCGCAACACCATTGATACGCGTGCCATTACGACTGCCAAGATCGACAAGATACATCCGCCCCTCGATCCAATGCACCTCGGCATGACGACGCGAGATCATCGGCTCCACACCCAACTCGCAAGCAGTCAGATCAATCTGCACCATCACCGACGGCGGATCGCTGCGCCCAAGCAACATGCGCGCCTGGTTGAGCGGCCACTCCCGACCCACACCCGGGCCGTTAAGCACGCACAAGGAACAACCACCGGGGACCGTCCGGTCGGCAGTCCCAAGCCCGGGAATGAGATCGAAGTCACGCACATCGCGCACCTTGTTCTCTCCATCCACGCAGCGGCAACACACGCGCGACGGCGACTACATAAACGGCGTCACCGACCACTCCACCCAGGCGAGCAGACGCCCCGGCTGCACCCCCCAAACCAGAACCAGCAAGGCGCTGACGGCAATCACCAGACCGCTGAACCCCCCCACCGGCATTTGGAATGCCGCCTCGGGCTGCTCAAAATAGAGAATCTTGACGATGCGCAGGTAGTAAAACGCCGCCACCGCCGAGGCCAGCACACCAACCAGGGCAAGCCCGACATGACCGGCATTCACCGCCGCCATGAAGATGTGCAACTTGCCGATGAACCCGGCCAGAGGCGGGATACCGGCCATCGAGAACATCAGCAGGGCCATGATCGCCGCCAGCACCGGACGCTTGTGCGCCAACCCCCGATAATCCTGGATCGACTCGCCGATACCATCACGACCAAGAACCAGGATCAAGGCAAAGGTGCCCATATTCATGAAAAGATAGATCGCCAGATAAACCATGACGGCACGGTAGCCAAGCACGCTCCCGGGGACGAGACCGATCAAAGCGTAGCCAACGTGACCGACCGAGGAGTAGGCAAGCATGCGCTTGATGTTGGTCTGCGGGATCGCCGCCAGGGCACCAACCGCAAGCGATACCACGCTCAAGAATTGCAGGATCACCCCCCATTGTTCGTGCAGAGAGGCAAAAGCCCCGGGCAACACGCGGTAGATCGCGGCAAAACCAGCGATCTTCGGCAGCGCGGACATGAAGGCGGTCACCGGTGTCGCCGACCCCTCATAGACATCCGGCGACCACATATGGAACGGGGCGGCGGCAATCTTGAACGCCATGCCGGCAGCAACGAGAACCACCCCCAGACGGGTACCCAGATGCGTGGTGCCGCCGGCACCCATCGCCTCCTGCACCGCGGTGAAGGTGATGCCACCGGTGCCACCATAAATCAAACTGACACCGTACAGGAACAACCCCGACGCCAACGACCCGAGAACGAAATATTTCAACCCCGCCTCGTTGGCCAGGGCATCGTCGCGACGATAGCCGGCAAGGACATAGATCGACAACGACATCAGCTCCAGACCCAGGTAGAGGGTCAGGAAATCGCCGCTCGAGGCCATGATCATGCCGCCGAGCAGGGCAAAAAGGATGAGGACAAAATATTCGAGGGTCCGCATCTCCAGACGGTGCAGGGTGTCCCACGCCATCAGGATCGGGAAGAGCGCGCCGGCATACATCAGCATTTTCATGAAGGCGGCAAACGGGTCGGCGATGAACATGCCGCCAAACGTCTCACCCATCTTGACATCGGCGCCGATCCAGGTGATGACCGCCGCGAGCAGAATCGCCGCCATCGCCCCGTAACCGGCGAGGGTGCCGCCACTCTCCTTGTCGCGCCAAGCCCCCGCGAGCAGCAGACCCATCGCCGCCAGGGCGATGACAATCTCCGGTAACAGGGGAACCAGGTTGATCTCCGGCATGGGAACGGACATGGGTGACACGATCTCCAATTTCAAGTCTGATTCCGAGAGAAAAAACAACGACCCGACACCATTCAGGAGCGGTGCGGGGACCCTACTTTCTTGTCGATACGATCACTCATGAAACCTGGTCCCCAGGGCGCGGCGCCTGAGCGCGTCGGCATCGGATTCGGTAAGGTAGCACCCCATCTGTAGGTTGCAATTTCCATCCCCGTATTGCGCAACAAGTTTCCGTAGGTACCGTTTTCTTCGGGCTTTGACCTTTTCCAGAGAAGGCGGCTTGGCCATAAGAACCGCCCCGATGGCCATTCCGATTTTCGACAGGAAATCCACCTTTTTCTCCCTTCACATCTATCGGAGCACGGCACACTGTCGGCTAATCGATGGTATCAAACAAGTCCGTTGTTCACCCCTCATGGTGCCACCAGCGTCGCATGTTCGGCGCCAACGCCACCGGCGGCCATCTGTGTCAGCAAACCATTGACCGAGGCATGCAGCAACCGCAGGAAGGGGTCCGGATAGAAGCCGATCCAAAACACCAAAACCAGCAGGGGCACGAACAGGGCCAGTTCGCGCGGGGTGATATCGGTCAGGGCGTCGACATCGGCGTGACGAATCTCGCCGAACACCACCTTCTTGAACATCCACAACATGTAAGCCGCGCCGAGCACCACACCGGTGGCGGCGACGGTCGCCACCCCCTTGCTGGTGGCAAACACACCGAGCAGAACAAGAAATTCGCCGACAAAGCCGTTGGTTCCCGGCAGACCGACCGCGGCCATGGTGAAGACCATGAACAGCGTCGCATAGACCGGCATGCGCAGGGCCAAACCACCAAAGCGGGCGATCTCGCGCGTGTGCAGGCGGTCATAAACCACCCCGACCAGCAAAAAGAGCGCGCCCGAGACCAGACCATGGTTGATCATCTGCAACACGCCGCCCTCGATGCCCAACCGGTTGAAGGCAAACAGCCCGAGGGTGACAAAGCCCATGTGCGACACCGACGAATAGGCGATCAGCTTCTTCAGGTCGGTCTGCATCAGGGCAACCAGGGCGGTATAGACCACCGCCACCAGCGACAAGCCGTAAATGAAGGGGGCAAAGTAGTGCGACGCCTCCGGCAACATCGGCAGGGAGAAACGCAAGAAACCATAAGCCCCCATCTTCAGCAGGATGCCGGCCAGAATGACCGAACCGGCAGTCGGCGCCTCGACATGGGCATCCGGCAGCCAGGTATGCACCGGCCACATCGGCACCTTGACGGCAAAAGAGACAAAAAAGCCAAGGAAAAGCCAGACCTGTACGTTGAGCGGCAGGTGCAGCTTCATCAACTCGGGGATGCTGAAGGTGTGTCCCTGGTGCGCCAGCACAAGCACCGCGATCAGCATCACCACCGACCCGGCCAGGGTGTAGAGGAAAAACTTGAGCGCGGCATAGACGCGACGCGGCCCGCCCCAGATGCCGATGAGCAAAAACATCGGAATCAGCATCGCCTCCCACAGGATGTAGAAGAGCAGAAAGTCGAGGGCACAGAAGACACCGATGACAAAGCTCTCCAGGGCAAGGAAGGCCATCATGTACTCGCGCACGCGCGTCTTGATCGACTCCCAGGAGGCAAGGATGCAGATCGGCGTCAGCAAGGTGGTGAGCAACAAAAGCGACAGGCTGATGCCATCGACCCCCATGCGGTAGGCGATACCCAGCCCCGGCAGCCAGGGCACCTCCTCCAGGAACTGGAACTCGGCGGTGCTGGTGTCGAAGGCGGCGTAAAGACCCAAGCTGAGCAGAAAGGTCGCCAGCGACACACCGAGGGCGACGATGCGCGCCGAGGCATCGCGATGCACCGCGAACAAAATCGCTGCCGCGCCCACCAGGGGAAGAAAGGTCACCAGACTCAACATGGTCGCTGCCCCGCTCCTCTTGCTTACGTCTTATGTTTGATCGGCCAACCCGCCATCCCACCCGCCTGGATGGTCACACACACCAGGTGATCAAGACCACCAGACCAACAAGCATCGCCAGGGCATAGTGGTAAAGGTATCCGGTCTGGCGTCGCCGCAGCCAGCCGGCCAGCAGGCCGATGCGGTTGGCCAGACCATTGACGCCATAACCATCGATGATGGTCTCGTCGCCGACACGCCACAACCCCGTGCCAAGCGCGCGCGCCGATTGCACGAACAGGCGATCGTAAAGCCGATCAAAGAACCAGGCGTTGGCGAGGAATCGGTAGAGTTTCGGCCAACGCCCGGCGATCTGGCCAGACAACCCCGGCTGCAGGATGTAAAGGCGCCAGGCGAGGAAGAGACCGAACAGGAACATCCCAAACGGCAACCAGCCAATGATCCAATGGACATGATGGGCATGCGCCAGGGCCTCATGTCCCGGGGCGAGGGGGATCGCCCCCTTGAACCACCCCTCCTCGACCATCGGCCGGCCAATGTAGCCGGCGCCGATCGCCCCCGCCGCCAGCACCAGCAGCGGCGCGCGCATGCTTAAAGGCGGCTCGTGCGCATGATCGTAGGCGTGGGTATCGGCCGGACGACCATGGAAGGTCATGAAAATGAGGCGGAAGGAGTAGAAGGTGGTCATCGCCGCCGCGGTGATGCCCAGCAGCCAAGCCACCGTTCCCGTCACCGAGTGCGCGGCGAAGGCCGATTCGAGGATGATATCCTTGGAGTAAAACCCGGCCAGGAACGGAAAACCGGTCAGCGCCAGGGTGCCGATCATCATCAGGAGATAGGTCTCGGGGATCTTTTTCCTCAGACCACCCATGCGCCGCATATCCTGCTCATGGTGCATGGCGTTGATCACCGCGCCGCTGCCCAAGAAGAGCAGGGCCTTGAAAAAGGCGTGCGTCATCAGGTGAAACATCGAGGCAGCGTAAGCGGAGACGCCGGCGGCGAAGAACATGTAGCCAAGCTGCGAGCAGGTGGAGTAGGCGACAACGCGCTTGATATCGTTCTGGACAAGACCGACGCTCGCGGCAAAAAAGGCGGTCGCCGCACCGACCAGCGTCACCACCGCCAGCGCCGTCTCCGACAGCTCAAACAGGGGCGAGGCGCGACAAACCATGAAAACGCCAGCGGTGACCATGGTCGCAGCATGGATCAGGGCGGAAACCGGGGTCGGGCCCTCCATCGCATCCGGCAGCCAGGTGTGCAGACCCAGCTGCGCCGATTTGCCCATGGCACCGACGAACAACAACAGACAAATCAGGGTGATGGTGTCGACCGGCCCGAAAAAGAGAAAGTCGATGCCGTGCGGATAGTGACCGCTGCCGGCAAGGCGAAACACCTCGGCATAGTCGAGAGTGTCAAACACCATATAGATCGTGAAGATGCCCAGCGCAAAGCCGAAGTCGCCGACGCGATTGACGAGAAAGGCCTTGATCGCGGCGTTGCAGGCCGACTCCTTCTTGAACCAAAAGCCGATCAGCAGGTAGGAGGCCAACCCCACCCCCTCCCAGCCGAAGAAGAGCTGCAAAAAATTGTCCCCGGTCACCAGCATGAGCATGGCGAAGGTGAAGAGGGAGAGGTAGCTGAAGAAACGCGGATGGTCGGGGTCTTCATCCATGTACCCGACCGAGTAGATGTGTACCATGCACGACACGCCGGTCACCACGATCAGCATCACCGCCGTCAGGCGATCGATGAACATGGCAAAGTCGACGTGAAAGGTGCCGGAGATGATCCAGGAGAAGATCGGGGTGTGTTCGACTGCCCCGTCGTCGACGGCGATGCGGAAAAAAGCCCCGATCGACAAGACCAGGGCGACCATCACCCCGAGGATGGTCACCTTCTGGCTCATGGCCTTGCCCAGGCGATGCCCAAAGAGACCGGCGATCAGGGCACCCAGCAAGGGCGCGAAGAGAATCAGGGGATTTGTGCTCATGGTGCCATGGCCATCCACATAAAAGGGTGACACGTCATTGCGTGGGTGATACGTCGTTGCGTCGAGGAAGTCACGGGGGGGATCACCCCTTCAGGGAGTCAATCTCCTCCACGTCGATGGTGGCGCGCGTGCGGAAAAAGGCGACAAGCAGCGCCAGGCCAATCGCCGCCTCCGCCGCCGCCACCGCCATGACAAAAAAGGTGAAAATCTGCCCCGTCGCATCGCCTAAGTACTTGGAAAAGGCGACAAAGTTGATGTTGACCGCGAGCAGGATCAGCTCGATGCTCATCAGGATGATGATGACGTTTTTCCGGTTGAGGAAGATGCCGAACAGGCCGACGACAAAGAGCATGGCACCGAGGATCAGGTAGTGATGCAGGCCAACCGCGCTCATGCGCCTTCTCCCGGGGCAACTTTTTTCAGGGTCACCGCCTCGGCGCTTGTGCGCGCCACCTGCAACGAAATGCACTGCCGCCGCACGCGCCGCTGGCGCAAGGTAAGGACGATCGCCCCGACCAGGGCGAGCAGCAGAACCAGCGAGGCAATCTCGAAGGGGTAGAGGTAGCGGGTGTAGAGCAGCCGTCCGAGGGTGAGGGTATTGGCCACCTCCTCGCCCGTGGCCGTCGGTGTCGCCGGATGGTAGGCGAGGAGCAGCGCACCCATTTCAACCAGGATCGTCGCGCCGATCACCAATCCCAGCGGCAGATGGCGGCGCGCGCCACGGCGCAAGGCGGCGAAGTCGACATCGAGCAGCATCACCACAAACAGGAACAGCACCGCCACCGCCCCCATGTAGACCATCACCAGGATCGCGGCCAAAAACTCCGCCCCAAGCAGCACAAACAGTCCCGCGGCCGAAAAGAAGGTCAAGACCAGGAACAGGGCGGCATGCACCGGGTTGCGCACGCTGATCACCCGCGTTGCCGCAATCAGGAGCACCGCCGCGAAGAGGTAAAAAACGACATCCGCCACCGAGGACATGAACCCTCCACTCCGTCAGAAAACACCGTCTTGCTTGCCGCGGCTTCGTCAGATCGGTGCTCGATTGCTCGTGTACGACACAGTACACTGCGCATCTGCGCGCCGCTCTTCCTCGCCGGGGCGGCGCAATCCGGCGTTTTCAAACAGCCTCCTAGCGATACTTGGCGTTGAGCCTTAAATTTTCATCAATACGCGCGCCAAAGCGCACGCCGTTGGCGAGCAGTTTCTCCTTGCGGTAGATCATCGCCGCGCGCGTCTCCTCGGTAAACTCAAAGTTGGGACCCATAACGATGGCATCGACCGGACAGGCCTCCTGGCAGAAACCACAGTAGATGCACTTGGCCATGTCGATGTCATAGACGCGGGTGAGGCGTTGCGCGGCGGTCGAGGTCGGGTCGATCTCGATGTAGATTGCCTGCGCCGGGCAGACCGCCTCGCACAGCTTGCACGCCACACAGCGCTCGGAGCCGTCGGTATGGCGGCGCAGCACGTGCTCACCACGAAAACGCGGCGAGAGGGGGGTCTTTTGCTCCGGGTATTCAATGGTGATGCGCGGCTTGAACATGTGCCGCAAGGTCACTTGCATGCCAGAAAAGAGGTCGAGCAGACCAAAGGTTCCCAGCCAATCCTTGAGATTCATGTGCAGGCCCATGCGCGTTCTCACCCGGGGACACGCCCGGTCAGATGCAACACCACCCCGGTCACCCCGATCCAGAACAGGGAGAGCGGCAGAAACACCTTCCAGCCCAGACGCATGAGTTGGTCATAGCGGTAGCGCGGGAAGGTGGCGCGGATCCAGAGGAAGAAAAAGAGCAGCACGCCGATCTTGATGATCAGCCAGACAATGCCCGGGATGAAACCGAGAAACGCGAGCGGCGGCAGCCACCCCCCCAGGAACATGAGCGCCCCCAGGGTCGAGACCAGGATCATGTTGGCGTATTCGCCGAGGAAGAACATGCCGTAGGCCATCGCCGAATAGTCGGTGGCAAAGCCGGCGACCAGCTCGGCCTCCGCCTCGACCATGTCAAACGGGGCGCGGTTGGTTTCGGCAACGCCGGAGATGAAATAGATCACGAAGAGCGGAAGCAAAGGGATGATGTTCCACATGTCGCTTTGGGCGGCGACGATATCCTTCAGGCTGAGGCTGCCGGCGAGCATGATCACCGGGATGATGGTAAAGCCGAGGGCGACCTCGTAGGAGACCATCTGTGCCGCCGAGCGCATCGAGCCCAGGAAGGCGTAGCGGGAATTCGACGCCCACCCCGACACAAGGACGCCGTAGACGCCTAAGGAAGAGATGGCGAGCACGTAGAGGATGCCGATATTGACATCGGCCAGGATCAACTCCGCCGAGAAGGGGACCACCGCCCAGGCCACCAGCGCCGCGCCGAGGGTGATGAGCGGCGCCAGGAGAAAGACCGGCACATCGGCGCCGGTCGGGATCAACGTCTCCTTGACGAAGAGCTTGACCGCGTCGGCCAGGGGTTGCAGCAGGCCGAAGATCCCCACCCGATTCGGCCCCGGCCGCACCTGCATGGCGCCGATGATGCGTCGTTCGGCCCAGGTCAGGTAGGTGACGCAAAACATCAGCGGCGCGAGCAGAACGGCGATCTTGATCACCGTCCACAGCGGTATCCACGCCACCCCGAGCAACTCCTGCCCGCTTCCCTGTATTGACGCCAAAAATTCAGCCATGCCTCATCCCGGTTTCATTCCAATTTGCATTCATAGCGATCACTTCGTGAGCTTCGTCGTCGTCTTCCCGCCGTACTAAAAACGTATCCGTCTCCTCGCCTCCTCCTCGCTGCCTTGTTCTCGTGTCGCATGCAAATTGGAATCACTCACGACAGCGCACCGTTTACAGGTTGCGAAGCGGCGCATGATGCGTTCACGACAACGTTTTTTTTACGACAGAGGCGTCACCTCCACTTCCGGGAATGCCTCGGCGACATCGCCCAGGTGGTGGGCCTCCTCCTCCCCCTGGCCGTAGCGGCCAAAAAGGGTGCCGGCGGGGATGGTGGCGTCGATACCGGCGCGCAGGTCGATGCTGCGTTCGCCGCTGGTCAGGCGCACGCGCTGACCGTCACGCACCCCCAGGCGCGTGGCATCCTCGGGGTTGAGGCGCACCTGGCGGCGGGGTGCCAGCTTGTCCAGGGTGGTCGAGGCCCGGGCGACGGCGTCGGCGAACCAGAAGGCGGGTTCGAGCACCAGGGTCAGGCCATGGCCGTTGGCGGCGGCGGGAACCTTCTTGAACTTGTCGGCCAGGCTGCGCGTCACGCTGGGGGGCGCATCGTCGCCGGTCGCGGCCAGGTCGTAGACGGGCACGGCGGCGGCCAGGGCGGCACGCAGGGTAACCAGGGTGTTGTAGCCAAGCGGCCGGGCCAGGGTGTCGCTTAAAGCACGCAAAATGCGCCAGGCCGGACGGGCATCACCCGGCGGCGGAATCGCCTGCGCGCTCCGCTGCACGCACCCCTCGCCATTGACGAGAAGCGCATCCTGCTCCGGGGTGGCCACCGCCGCCGGCAGCACCACCGCCGCGCGTTCGGTCGCCGGCGAACGATGCGTCGCCAGGGCAATCACCCGCACCCCGGCGAGGGCGGCGCGGGCAAGGTCAGGGTCGACACCATCGAGTATCGGGTCGGCACCAAGGAGCAGCAGCACCTTGATCTTGCCGGCGGCGGCCTGGCGCAGGATTTCGCCGGCGTTGTGACCGACCGGCGTCACCGGGCGATACCCCGGCCCGCGGTGGGGCACCACGCCGAGATCCTGCGCGGCGACGGCGGTAGCCGACGGAGCAAGGAGATTGTAACCGTTCCACTTTTCGCTTAAGGCACCGCAGGCGTCAAGGATCGCCACCCCCTGCCGGCGCAGGGTTTCGGCTTGCGGGTGGTGGAGCGCCTGGGCGCCGAGGAGAATCACCGGGCGTTTGGCCTCTTTCAGGGCAGCGGCGAGCCGGGCGGCGGGGGTGGCACCGGGCTTTTTCGCCTTGAGCGCCTTTTGCACCTGGTCGAGAAACTCCGCCTCGCGACCCGGGGGTTGCACCCACGTCTCCAGGCCCGGCAGCGTGCTCTGCAGGCGGCGGGTGTTGAGGACAAAGGTGCGTGCGCCGGCAAGGGCGGCCTGGCGCAGCCGCCAGTTGAGGATCGGCGCCTCCTGCCGCGGGTCGCAGCCAACCAGCACAATGCAATCAGCGCTTGGCAGGTCGGCAAGCCGGGTGTTGAGCAAAAAATCGCCGCGCGTCAGGGGCTGTTCATCGGCGCTGAAGTCGCGTTGTTGCAAACGATGATCCAGGTGCGGCGTGCCGATGGCGTGGCGCAGCAAATCCTGGAAGGCAAACAGATCCTCCGCCGCCAGGTGATACCCCCCGGCAAGCCCGGCCACCTCTTCCGGCGCCACCCCTTGCAGGATCTCCCCGGCACGGGCAAGGGCCTGCGGCCAGGTGGTCACCGTCAGCGCCTCTTCCTTGCGGATCATCGGCACGGTCAGGCGGGCGTGGCTCAGGCCGTCGCAGGCAAAGCGCCCCTTGTCGCAAATCCAGCTGCTGTTGATCGTCGGGCAGGTATCGGCAAGGATGCGTTTGACCTGCCCTTGCAGCTGCTGCCAGCGCAGGTGGCAACCAACGGCGCAGTGACCGCACACCCCGGCGCTGGTGGTAAGTTCCCAGCTGCGTGCCTGGAAGTGAAACGGCTTGTCATTCAGGGCGCCAACCGGGCAAATTTCCGCCATGTTGCCGGAGAGTTCCGAGGTAAGGGGTCCTTCGACCCAGGGGCCGACCTCCATGTGGTCGCCGCGGTGCATCGCCCCCATCTCCTCGGTGCCGGCCACTTCCGCCGAGAAACGGATGCAGCGCGTGCAGTGGATGCAGCGATCCATTTCGGTTTCGATCAGGGGACCTAAGTCCTTGTTGCGCACCTGACGCTTGTCGACGCTGAAGCGGCTGCGGTCGGGGCCGTACTTCAGGGCGAGATCCTGCAGATCGCAGGCACCACCCTGGTCGCAGACCGGGCAGTCGAGGGGATGGTTGATGAGCAGAAACTCCATCACCCCCTTGCGTGCCTGCAACACCATCGGGCTTTCGGTCCGCACCACCATCCCCTCGGAGGCGGGCATGGCGCAGGCGACGACCGGGCGCGGCATCTTCTCCACCTCGACCATGCACATCCGGCAGTTGCCCGCCACCGGCAGGCTGGGATGATAGCAGAAGTGAGGAATATAGATCGCGAGCTGGCGGGCGGCCTCCATGATGGTCGTGCCCGGTGCGACCGTGATCTCCTTACCGTTGATGATCAGGGTAGGCATCGTCTTCCGTCGCTCCTCATCCCACCATGCACCGACCGTGTTTGATATGGTACGCAAACTCCTCGGGAAAAGCCCGGATCGCCCCGGCCACCGGCATCGCCGCCGCATCGCCCAGGGCACAGATGGTCTTGCCCGACATGCTGGCGCAAACATCTTGAAGCAGTTCAACATCCCCGTTCTTGCCCTCGCCCGCCTCCAGGCGACGCATGATTTGGGCGAGCCAGCCGGTCCCTTCGCGGCAGGGGGTGCACTGACCGCAGGATTCATGGCGATAAAATCGCGACAGGCGGGCGATGGCGCGGACGATGCAGACCGACTTGTCCATCACAATCACCGATCCCGCCCCGAGCATGCTGCCGGCCTTGGCCAGGGATTCGTAGTCCATGGCGATGGTTTCGCACACCTCGGCACGCAAAACCGGGGTCGAGGAGCCACCGGGAATCACCCCTTTCAGGTTTTCCCAGCCGCCGCGCACGCCGCCGGCGTAATCCTCGATCAGGCTCTTCAAGGGGATGCCAAGCGGTACCTCATAGTTGCCGGGGCGCAAGACGTGGCCGGAGACCGAGAACACCTTGGTGCCATTGGACTTCGGCACGCCGAGGCTGGCATACCAATCGCCGCCGCGTTCGATGATCATCGGCACCGCCGCCAGGGTTTCGACGTTGTTGATCACCGTCGGGCAGTCGTAGAGGCCGACGTTGGCCGGAAACGGCGGCTTCACGCGCGGCTGACCCTTCTTCCCTTCGAGCGATTCGATCAAACCGGTCTCTTCGCCGCAGACGTAGGCGCCGGCGCCGCGATGTACCGCAAGATGAAAGCGAAAGCCGCTGCCCAGGCAGTTCTCGCCAAGCAGGCCGGCGGTGAGGGCGTCATCGATGGCGCGTTGCAGCACCTCCGCCTCGCGGGTGAACTCGCCACGAATGTAGATGTAGCCGCGCTCGGCCTGCACGGCGAAGGCGGCGATGATCATCCCCTCGATCAGCAGGTGGGGGTCGCGGCGCAGGATTTCACGATCCTTGCAGGTGCCGGGTTCCCCTTCGTCGGCGTTGCAAATCAGGTAGTGTGGTCGGCTCGTATCCTTAGGGATGAACGACCATTTCATCCCGGCCGGAAAGCCGGCGCCGCCGCGACCGCGCAGGTTGGATTTCTTCACCTCCTCGATCACCGCCGCGCTGCCCATGACAAAGGCCTTGCGCGCGGCTTCGTAGGCGCCACGTTCCCGGGCGACGGCCAGCAGATGGCCATCCTGAAGACCCATATGGCGATAGACAACTTGCTCCCCGGGGGGTGTTTCGCGCATGCCAGCACCTTTCACTGGACCGTCCGCCGTCAGGGCAGGCGGTCCATGATCTCCGTCACCTTCTCTGGAGTCAGCTCTTCGTGGTAATCGTCGTTGATCTGCAGTGCCGGGGCGTTGACGCAGGCCCCAAGGCACTCAACCTCGCTTAAGGTGAAGCGGCCGTCGGCGCTGGTTTCGCCCCATTGCAGTTGCAGCTTCTCTTGCAGCGCTTGCGCCACCGCGTCCGATCCGCACAGCCAGCAGGAGATGTTGGTACACACCTGCACGTGGTACCGACCCACCGGCTTCAGGTTGTACATGGTGTAGAAGGTGGCCACCTCGCCCACACGCACCGGCGGAATGTCTGTCAACTCGGCGACGTAGGCGAGGGCTTCATGCGAGAGCCAGCCGCCAAATTCACGCTGCGCCAGGTGCAGGATTGGCAGCAGCGCCGAACGCCGGTGCTCGGGCGGGTAGCGCGCGTAAATCGCCTCCACCTCGGCCAGGGCGGTGGTGGAAAAACGGGGTTTGCCCTCCCCTTCCCTTTCTGTCGACGACACGCTCATGGACGGCTGCCCAAATCCTTGTCAAAACGAGGTTGAAACCCTTCTTTGGTTCCTCAGCGGTCGATTTCGCCGAAGACGATATCGATGGTGCCGACGCAGGTGGTGACATCGGCCAGCAGGTGCCCCCTGACCATGGTGTCAAGCGCCTGTAGATGATTGAATCCAGCGGCGCGGATCTTCACCCGATACGGTTTGTTGCTGCCGTCGGCGATGAGGTAGACCCCCATCTCCCCCTTGGGGGTTTCGACGGCGGTGTAGATCTCTCCGGCCGGGATGGTCAACCCTTCCGTGTGCAGCTTGAAGTGGTGGATCAACGACTCCATGCCGCTTTTCATCTCTTCCCGATAGGGGGTGGAGACCTTGAAATTGTCGTGGCGGACCGGACCATCGGGCATTTGTTCCAGGCATTGGCGGATGATGCTTGTGCTTTGTCTGAGTTCGTTGACGCGCACCAGGTAGCGGTCGTAGCAGTCGCCATTCTTGCCGACCGGAATGTCAAAGTCGAGCCGGTCGTAGACATCGTAGGGTTCGGCCTTGCGCAGGTCGTAGGCGATCCCCGATCCGCGCAGCATCGGCCCGACGAACCCCAGGTCGAGCGCCTGATCCGGACCAACGACGCCGATGCCGACCAGCCGCTGTTTCCAGATGCGATTGCCGGTGAGCAGGGTTTCGTAGTCGTCAATTTTCGAGGGAAAGTCGGCGACGAACTCGGCGATGCGGTCGACCAGGCCGTCGGGCAGATCCATCGCCACGCCGCCGGGGCGGAAGTAGGCGGCGTGGATGCGCGCGCCGCAAGCCGCCTCGGACATGTCGAGGATCCGCTCGCGTTCGCGGAAGCAGTAGATGAACATGGTCATCGCACCGACATCGAGGCCGTGCGCGCCGAGAAAGAGCAGGTGGTTCAGGATGCGTGTCAGTTCGGCGAAGATGACGCGGATGTACTGGGCGCGCGGCGGCGCCTCGATCCCGAGCAGCCGCTCGATCGCCAGCACCCAGGGGTACTCCTGCGCCATTGGCGACATGTAGTCCAGGCGGTCAAAGTAGGGAAGCCCTTGCAGGTAGGTTTTGTGTTCGAGCAGTTTTTCCGTCCCGCGGTGCAAAAAGCCGATGTGCGGGTCGGCGCGCACCACCATTTCGCCGTCCAGCTCCAGCACCAGGCGCAGCACGCCGTGCGCCGCCGGATGTTGCGGCCCAAAGTTGAGGGTGTAATTGTCGAGCTGCGCGCTTGCGGACATCGGATGCCTGCCTCACTCCCCTTGCGTCGTGTCGTCCTGCCCTGCCCTGCCCTGCCCTGCCCTGCCCTGAATCGTTGCGACTTTGATCCTCGATCGTGTTTTCGTTCGGCAATTCGCCTTGCTTGTCCGGCGACCTTGACCCCACGCCCTCTCTTCCCTGGTCTGGCCGATCAGGGTTACGGCCGTGTTCGCTCCGGGCGGTAGTACTCCCGGTTTGGCAGGGTCAGTTGGACCGGTTCGCGCACCACGCGGCCCTGATCGGCATCGTATCTCACCTCAAAGCGACCGCTGACCGGAAACTCCTTGCGCAGGGGGTGGCCGTCGAAGTCATACTCGGTCAACAGGCGGCGCAGGTCGGGGTGGCCGGAGAAGAGGATGCCGAACATCTCGTAGGCTTCGCGCTCATACCAGTTGGCGCTGCTCCAGACGCCGATCAACGACGGCACCGGCTCCCCCTCGCCGACCGCCACCTTGACGCGCAGGCGCTGGTTGCGATGCACCGACAGCAGCTGGTAGACCACCTCCAGCGGCTTCTCCCGTCCCGGATAATGGACGCCGGCCAGATCAATGAGCAGGCGAAAATCAAGTTCGGGCGCATCGCGCAGGCGGGTCATTGTCGCCACCAGCTCTGCCGTGGTGATGCGGAGCACCAGCGCCGCGCCCGCCCGTTCGACCGGAAGTTCGGGGAGGAGTTGGTTCAGGGCCGCTTCCAGGCGCGTCAATTTTTCCGGTGTCATGTCTGGGCACCCCAGCCGGTCGAGAGGGTGTGGGTGCGGTGAATCTTGCGGTGCAGTTGCAAAATTCCGTAAAGCAGGGCCTCGGCGGTCGGCGGGCAGCCTGGGACGTAGATATCCACCGGCAACACGCGCGCGCAGCCCCTGACCACCGAATAGGAGTAGTGGTAGTAGCCGCCGCCGTTGGCGCAGGAGCCCATCGAGATCACCCAGCGTGGTTCGGGCATCTGGTCGTAGAGTTTGCGCAGCACTGGTGCCATTTTGTTGGTCAGGGTGCCGGCGACGATGATCACGTCCGACTGGCGCGGGCTGGCGCGCGGGACCATGCCGAAGCGGTCGAGGTCGTAGCGGCTGCCGCCGGCCTGCATGAACTCCACCGCGCAGCAGGCGAGGCCGAAGGTCATTGGCCACATGGAGGAGGTGCGCGCCCAGTTGACCAGTTTGTCGACGCCGGTGAGCAGGAAGCCCCGCTCGTCAAGTCCCTGGTGAATCTCCTCGATCATTCCCATTCCAGGGCCCCCTTTTTCCAGGCGTAGGCGTAGCCGACGAGCAGCACGAGCAGGAACAGCATCATCTCGACGAAGCCGATGAAGCCGATGTCGCGGAAGGCCACCGCCCAGGGAAACATGAACGCCGCCTCGATATCGAAGACGATGAACAGGATTGCCAGGAGGTAGTAGCGCACATCGAAGCGGATACGGATCCGTTCCGCGGGGGAGAAGCCGCATTCGTATTGGCTCTCTTTTTCCGCGTCCGGGCGTTTGAACCCAAGAAAATAGGAGCCGGCGAGCATGGCCGCGCCGAGGCCGCCGGCGACGAACAGGAAAACCAGGATCGGAAAGTAGTTCTCCAGCATGCATATTTCCTGTCGTTGCGGGTTTTTGCGTCGTCGCTTCGGGTGGGGGCGGGCAGATGCGAGGGCCCCAAGTGGCACCGTATCCAGGCCTGGCCGACATCGTTTTCCCCTCCCCCGGAGTTTGGTAACACGACGGATACAATGTCGTCAAGCCGTCGCAACCAAGGGTGGCCGGGGGCCGTCATCCAACAAATTTTGCCATGGAAGGCCAAACCGGGGACAGGGATGATGCGGATTCCGGGTGCGGATCCCGAGCTGTTTGTGGCAAGTAAATGGGGTCCAGGGGACGCGGCGATTCACGCAGATCCCAAGCTGTTTGTGGCGAGTAAGTGGGGGCCAGGGGACGCGGCGATTCACGCAGATCCCAAGCTGTTTGTGGCGAGTAAGTGGGGGCCAGGGGACGCGGCGATTCGCGCAGATCCCAAGCTGTTTGTGGCGAGTAAGTGGGGGCCAGGGGACGCGGCGATTCGCGCAGATCCCAAGCTGTTTGTGGCGAGTAAAATGGGGTCCAGGGGGCCGCGCTCCCTGGTGGGTCCAGGGCGAAGCCCTGGTGGGGTTCGGGG
>PEAJ01000262.1 GCA_002753495.1 Magnetococcales bacterium HA3dbin3
ACCAAAGCTGATCCACAGCTCCTGCTGATGGTGAAAGCCGTAGTTGAGAAAGGCATCCCAGGTGTGGTCGAACCATGTTTGCATCTGGTCGAACAAACGGGAGAGCCACCCCTCCTCCTGGAGATACGACCCCCCTCCGAAACGGCGCAGACGCCCCAGACCCAGGGTACCAAAATCGCCGCCACCAAAATTGGGGCCGTCCATCCCATAGAGCGCCTGCCGCAGCGACGCCGGCATCGCCTCCCCATACTGAAGGCGCGGCAGCAAAAGAAAAAGGGCCAGGGCCACCGGTAGGGCCTGCAAAATCAACACGCCGGCACGCCCCGCCAGACGCGACGGGGTGATGCCGGCCGTGACCGGACGACGCATGGGCACATCCACCGATGCATCCACCGACGCGGAAAAACGGTCATCGACCGGCGTCGAGGTCAGGGCGATCAACGTCACGATCACCAGCAGCACGACCACGAACAGACGCAAGCCAACCAGGGGGGATTGGTCGTGATAACACTCGGCCAGCGCCGGCAACAGACTGACAAGCAGAAGCTGCCTGACCGCGCGCGGTGATTCAAGCTCCAGAAGCTTGATGAACAAAATCACCCCGAGAAAGCCGCTGCCCAGGTCGAGCAGGGGAAGATCCTGCCTTGTCACCGCGACGAGCAAGGCGGCAAGGACCAGCATCCCCATGCGCACCTCGCGCCTGGCCAGGGGGTTTTTGCCACGATGCGCCGCGCGCCAGAAACCAAAAATGGCGATGCCCAGACAGCTTAAGGAGATCCCCCAGGCGAGCAGGGCAGCCTGAACCGGCAAACGAAGATAACCAGGCGCCACCGCCAGCAGCAACGTCACCGGCAACAAAACCTTCACCGACAGGGCAGGCTGAAAGGGCGGAGCTCCCCCCCCGGGGTGCGCAAGGTCGGTCATGGCTGCTCACCAAACAGGGCCAGGGCAGTCAGGCAACGCGCGCGGTGCGCCTCGCCCCTGCCCGGGTCGATCGTCACCCCGGGCAGGGAAAGCCCGAAGGAGATCCCCGCCTGATCGGCATCGAGCACCCAACGACAAAGCCGGGAAAGACGCGCCTCCACCGGCAGATCGGCCAGCCCCTCCCACGTCAGCCACGCCACGCTCTGCCCGGTGGCGAAAAACTCCCGCACCATGAGCTCCCCGCGCCGGGCCGAGACCTTCCAGTGGATGCCCGGCAGCGGATCCCCCGGCTGGTAGCGTCGCAGATTGGCAAAGTCATCCTCGCCACGATGGCGCTGCGTGGTGACCTCGCTGCCGCTTTGTGCGACATACGGCAGGGGGTGCGACTCCGGATCGGGTCGCGGATAGACCAGACAACACCACGCGCCCGGAATCCGCGCCCGAACCCGCGCCAACCCCAGGGGGTAGTCGGTTTCGATGCCAATCTCGGCCAATCGCAGCCAGCCGCGACGTTCGGCGGCAACATGGATCGCACGCGCCGTCTCCTCGCCCGCCAGCGCATCGCTCTCCGGGGTCGAGGGAAAAAGCTCCCCCCGATCGCGCATCCGTGCCCAGGCGCGAACGGCCTGGCGTCGATCGTGGGTGGTCGGGGTGAACGTGAGCGGAAAGCATGCCGCCTCGCCGGCAAACACCGGCGCCGGCGGCGCGGGAATGATCCGCAGCCCGGAGAGGTTGCGCCAACCGTGCAGGATCGCCACCAGAAACGCCGCAACAAGCAGCGCAACCAGCCCCAGGGCCAGGTTGAGACCGGTCTGGAAGGCGACGATCAACAAGGCGAACAACACGGCAATGGCAAACAGGTCATCGCGATTGAGAACGACGCGCAGGTAACGCCGATCCAGGGTAACAGGCGACGGGCAGTGAACCGAAACCGCGGCGTCGGGCGTGGTCACGGCACGGGGACGGCGGCAAGGAGATGCCTGCCCACCTCATCGCCCGAACGGGTGTGCAGGCGCAGGCGATGCCCGACCACGCTCGGCAAAACCGCCTGGAGATCCTCGGGCAGGACATGCTCGCGCCCAGCGACAAAGGCCCAGGCACGCGCCGCCGCCAGCAACCCGAGACCGGCCCGCGGCGACAATCCGCCGGCACGAAAATCGGTGGCGGTGCGCGAAAAGTGCAGCAACGCCTGGAGATAATCAAGCAGCGGCGGCGCAACGTACACCTGCGCCGCCGCCTGTTGCAGGGCAGCGACGCGCTGTGGATCGAGAACCGGCGGCAATTGTGCAAGCAGCCGCCGCCGCGATTCGCCGGCAAGCAGGGCGCGCTCGGCCTGGGAATCGGGCAGGCCAAGGGTGATGCACATCAGGAAACGATCAAGCTGCGAATCGGGCAGGGGAAAGGTCCCGGCGTGCTCCTGGGGATTTTGCGTGGCAATGACAAAAAAAGGGGTCGGCAGGGGGCGCGTCTCCCCCTCCACCGTCACCTGCCCCTCCTCCATCGCCTCAAGCAGGGCGCTCTGCGCCTTGGGCATGCCACGGTTGATCTCATCGGCGAGGAGAACCGGGGTGAAAACCGGCCCCGGATGCCAGCGAAACGCACCGCTCTCGCGCACCAGAACCGACACCCCAAGCAGATCGGCGGGAAGGAGATCGCTCGTGAACTGGACGCGCTGAAAACCCAGCCCCAGCAGACGCGCCAAGGTCAGGGCCAGGGTGGTCTTGCCAACACCGGGTCGATCCTCGATCAGCAGATGCCCGCCCGCCAGCAAACAGGCCAGGGCCAGACGAATCTGCCGCCCCTTTCCCAGGAGAACACCCTCCGCCCGGGAGAGCATCTCCACCGTATCCGAAGATCCGTGCTCGCTCATGACCCGGGACCTTAACACGACGCCGGCCATTCACGCCACCCTTGTCACCTGGTACGGATCGGCGTCTTCATCAGTGCTTCCCTACCCATACCGGAAAACGCGCCGTCAACGTCGTCCCGGCCACCTCGGAAGTCGCCATGGCCAAATCAGCCCGTTGCACCTTGGCCATCAGCATCGCCGAATAACAACCAAGACCACTCCCCCCCAACTTGCCATGCGTGGCAAACTTTTCGAAAAATTTTTCCCGAATCGGCGACGGCACACACCCCTGATTGTGAATGCCAACCACCCCCCACCCCCCCTCCCGCGCCAAGGTGATGGTGACGCACCCCCCCTCCGGCGAGGCCTCCAGGGCATTCTTGATCAGATTGCCAAACAAA
>PEAJ01000263.1 GCA_002753495.1 Magnetococcales bacterium HA3dbin3
CCTCCACGTCCTGCGCGGCGCGATTGACAAACCTTTCCCCGGGGAACTTCTCCACACCGTGCGTGGTGTCGGTTACCGCCTCGTGGTGGATGATGGCCCTTGATTTTTCCAGCCTGCGCGTGCGGGTGGCCCTGGCTTTTGCCTGGTTCGGGGCGCTGGTGAACCTGTCGCTGGCGATCGGGATTTTCTTCAGTGCGCACGATGTTGGCCGGCGGCTCATGGACGAAACCCTGGTCGCGGAACTTGACGACTACGCCGCGCGCCGTGGACGCAATCCCTCTTCATTGCCCCCGGCCACCGTCTCCCTGCGCGGGTTTGTGCATGACGCCGAACGGCCAGAGACGGGGATTCCGGAGCCGATACGTGCCCTGCCCGTCGGATCCACCGGGCAGACGTTTCACGATACGGAGTATCAGGGCAACGCCTATCGGGTTTTGGTCTCCCGGCGCGGGGAGAGCGTCTACTACATGCTGTTCAACAAGGAGCGGCAGACCGCGCGTGAGGAGCGGTTCATCGGGCATCTATCGTTTGCCGTGCTGCTGATGACCCTTCTGGCCGCGGCGGGAGGGTGGTGGCTGGCGGGGGGGGTGACCGCACCGGTGATCGACCTCGCGCGCAAGGTCGCCTCCTCCGACCCTGACGATCCATTACCCGCTTTGAATCCACAACGACGGGGTGATGAGGTGTTCCGACTGGCCCAGGCCTTTGAGCGTTACATTGGCCGGTTGCGTTCTTTTGGCGATCGGGAGCGTGCCTTTACCTCCGATGCCAGCCATGAGTTCCGCACGCCCCTGGCGGTGATCCGCGGGGCGGTCGAGCTGCTGCAGGATGATCCCGGCTTGAGCCCGCGCCAAAAGCAGCGTCTTGACCGCATCGATCGCGCCGCCCGGGAAATGACCGACATCTCCACCGCCCTGCTGCATTTGGCACGGGAAGAGAACGCTCGCTCCTCTGAACAATCCATGTGTCCCATGGATGAGGTGGTGCGGAGTTGTCTGGAGAACTATGCACATTTGATCGGCAACCGGCCGGTACGGGTGCGCGCCGACTACCGCGCCGCTCCTCTGCTACCGGTGGAGCGGGCGCTGGCGTCGGTCGTCGTCGGCAATCTGATTCGTAACGCCATGACCCATATCGTCGAAGGGGAGATTGAGGTGGTGCTCGCCGGGGAGTATCTGGAGGTCGCCGACACCGGACCTGGTATCTCGCGCGAGGCGCAGCCGCACCTGTTCAAACGCTATTACCACGGGTCGGCGAGCCCCGGGCACGGCATCGGCTTGTCGCTGGTCAAACGCATCTGCGACCTCTATCGTTGGGGCATCACCATCGACAGCATACCGGGGCAGGGGACGCGCGTGCATCTGGCCTTTTCGCCGGCGGCGGAAGGGGATCCGCCAACACCGGGCGGGTGAGTCGGAAGCTGACATCCCGAAGAGGCTTCGAAGTAGCAAAAACCAACCTCGGGATCAGTCAGGGCGTATCCGGCTTGGATTTGCCGTCGATGCAGGTGCCCCGGCCATGGCTGGCATCGCACCAGGGGAGGTTGCGGCTGGCACCGCACCCGCACACGGCGACCCGACCCTCGCTCTTGGCGGTGAACTTAAGCGGCAAGGCGGCATCTGATGCCAGCCGGTGACGGCCGGTACAGAAGGGCGGGTTCTCGGAGCGACCGCACTGGCAGATGGTCAGGCTCTCCCCGGCAGCCACCGTGACGGTGTAGGGTTTGCCCTTTTCGTACATGGTTTTGACGACTGGCGGATCCTGGGGGGGCGATTCGTCGGACATGGCGATCCCTCGTAACAGCTCGGTCGGGCCTCATTTGAGAAGGGAATCCGCGACCGCCGGTCACCCGGGGCGTCGGGATGCGAAGCACCTGACGCCCCGGAGCCGGTGAAACCATACCATCCCCCGCGCCCCGACCATTGAGGCAGCAGGGAGAGAGGGAATCAAATCCCCCGCAGGGCCTTGTAGTAGTTGATCAGGCCGTTGGTCGAACCATCGTGTCCGGTCACTTGGCCGGCACTGGTCAACTCCGGCAGGATCTGCTTGGCCAGCTGCTTGCCCAACTCAACGCCCCATTGATCGTAGGAGTTGATGTTCCAGATGACCCCCTGAACATGAATGGTGTGTTCGTAGAGGGCGATCAACATGCCCAGGGTGCGCGGCGTGACACGGCGCACCAGGATCGAGTTGGTCGGCCGGTTGCCGTCGAACACCTTGTGCGGGGTCAGGAAGGCAACCTCGTCGGCGGAAAGCTTCTGCGCTTGCAGCTCGGCCCGGGCCTCGGCCTCGGTTTTGCCCTTCATCAGGGCCTCGGTTTGGGCGAAAAAGTTGGAGAGCAACACCGGATGATGCGCGCCGATCGGGTTGTGGCTTTCGGCGGCGGCGATGAAGTCGGCCGGCACCAGCCGCGTGCTCTGGTGGATGAGCTGATAGAATGAATGCTGCCCGTTGGTGCCGGGCTCGCCGAAGAGCACCGGCCCGGTCTTCCAGCCGACGCGCGCTCCTTCGCGGGTGACGTACTTGCCGTTCGACTCCATGTCTGACTGCTGGAGAAACGCCGCGAAGCGGTGCAGGTACTGGTCGTAGGGGAGGACGGCGTAGCTTTCGGCACCGAGGAAGTTGTGATTCCAGACGCCGATCAACGCCTTGATCACCGGCATGTTCTGTTCCAGGGGGGCGCTCCGGAAGTGCTCGTCCATGGCGAAGCCGCCGGCGAGGAACTCCCGGAAGGCGTCAAAGCCGATGGCGATGGCGATCGGCAAGCCGATCGCCGACCACAGGCTGTAGCGTCCGCCGACCCAATCCCAGAACTCGAACATGTTCTTGACATCGATGCCGAACTGGGTCACCTCCTTGACGTTGGTCGAGAGGGCGACAAAGTGTTTGCCGACCGCCGCCTCGCCGAGGCGTTCGACGAGCCAGGCGCGGGCGGAGAGGGCGTTGGCCAGGGTCTCCTGGGTGGTGAAGGTTTTCGAGGCGACGATGAAGAGCGTCGTTTCCGGATCGAGTTTTTTCAGGGTTTCGGCGATGTGCGTGCCGTCGACGTTGGAGACGAAGTGCGGGCGGATGCCGTCGCCGATGTAGGGTTTGAGCGCCTCGCAGGCCATCACCGGGCCCAGATCGGAGCCGCCGATGCCGATGCTGACGACATCGCGCATCGACTTGCCGG
>PEAJ01000264.1 GCA_002753495.1 Magnetococcales bacterium HA3dbin3
GGGAATGTCGGAAAAAGACTCCTGGGTCTTGAGGAAGGTATCGAGACCCTGGCTGTCGGGAAGGTTGAGGTCGAGCAGGATCAGGTCGTAATTGTCCTCGCGCAGGCAACGAAAGCCATCGGCAAGGCTCTTTTCATGGCGAATGGCCAGACCGACCGGCAGCATGTACTCCTGCGGCAAACGTCTGGCATGCATCAACCACATGCGCACCAGACGGGAAAATTCGAGGTCATCGTCGATCATGAGGATCTGGAACTGCTCCATCATCCCGACATGATCCTGGCGGATTTCAGCGTAGCCGGTGACCATGGCCCGGATCTGGGCCAACATCGGTTTGCCGATGAAGGCCATGTAGACGTGCAGGATGAGGAAGCTGAAAAGCAGATAAGCCATGGCCTCGTGTATCGCCGCCACCACGCGCAGCGACAGAAAGCCAAGACCAATCTGATCCCACTGGCTGTAATGCATGTACAACAGGCCACTGACCCAGATGGTGGGGGTAAGAAGCAGGTTCAGAATCAAATAGGCGAACCGTTGCAGAGGGTTGTGTTTCAGGCGCGGGGTGGTCCGAAAGGGGTGGCCATGTCGGGTCGGGTCGAAGATCCCCTTGGAGTAATAGTGCAACATGGCGCGCATTTTGTGCCGACTCGGGACATACTGCCGCCATTCGCCGGTGACCAGATGCCAGAAGATGGTGAAAATCCACAGCCAGATGAGGGTGCGCGCAAAATAGATGTGCCAGTCGGCGGCCAGCTCAAAATCCATGATGCTGATCTGGTCGGAGACGTTGAGGCCGGTCACCATCAGGCCGAAAATGAGCAGCGCCTGTGTCCAGTGCCAGAAGCGTTCGTAGCGGGAATAAAGGAGGGCCTTGCGCGTGGGCATGATGTCACCTCCTTCGCCGGATCCAAAAGAGCACCAGGCGCAACAGGCCGTGCAGGGAGACGCCAAACAGGGTAAAGAGGGCGAGACCACCGCCGGCGGCGCGAATCCAGGGGAAGGCGTCACGACCGAGCAGGTAGAAGTCGGTCAGGTCGCGCAGGCGACTGTCGCGACCATGACAATCCCGACACTGCAAGGCCGACTCCTTGGGTGCCACCATGTGGGTCAGGGGAAAGAACATGGTGGCGTCGACAAACCCCACCTGACCGCTGTACGGCGGGGCCCCCGGCGTGCGCATGCCCGCGGCCACCGCAAGCGACCAGTCGAACGTGCGATAGAAGGCCTCCTTGTCCCCCACCCCGCTGGCCACGGCATGGTTGATGACCATGTTCTTGTTGACCGGGTCGTAAGGCAGGCGCGCCTTCATGAGCTTGAAGGGCCAGATGCGTGATTTGCCATCGCCGTAGCGGCCGGAGATGCGATTGATGCGCACCGGCGCCGAATCGTCGATCTTGTCGCCGACCAGGGTGTAGGCCACCTTGCCGTCGAACCAGAAATAGCGCGGCACGAGGTTTTGTCCCCAGCTGATGGTGCCATGGTGCCGGGAGTGGGTCAGGGGGTCGGTGGCGGCCTCCTCCGAGGGTTCCGGGGGAATTTTGTCGTCGGCGGCTAAACGACCGGCCGTGCTCCAGTCCCAGGAGCTCTTGGTCTTGTTGCCGCCGCGCGCGTAGAGGGGAATGTGACAGGTTTGACAGGCAACCCGGTCGACATGATCGTTGAGCCGGGCGCGGGTGCGATGTGGCGCGGTGCCGTGGCAGGATTCGCAGGAGACCAGGGCGCCGCCAGTTCGGCCGGGCCACTTGAACCCCCGGGTATCGCGCGCCTCCATCGCATAACGGCTGCCGGCGATGTGATGTTCGCGGGCGGTGTGACAGACGCTGCAACTGAAATTGAGCCCGTTGCGGGCCATGTGTACGTCGAGCTCATGGCTGGGGGCGATCAGCGAGGAGTCGAGGTCACCATGCTTGGCGCCATCGCTCGCGCCACCATGAAAGTGGCAAAAACCGCAATTGTGCCGTGTCGGCCGGCCAACGCTTTGCGCCATCGCCACCAGATCCGGCTTGATCACCGGCTGCCCCTTGGACATCAGCACGGCATAGCCATAAGAGTACTTGTGATACTGCCCGGTCTGTTCGTGACACACCAGGCAGTCAACCTGCTCCGGACTCGGCTCCTTGACCTCGGGATCCTTCCAGCCATAGCCGACGTGACAGCGGGTACAGACGTTCCAGTTGGACGCGGCAAAACCGCAAAAGGCGTTGGTGACGTTCTGCTTGCCGTAGGTGCGCCCGCCCCCCTTGGGGGTGTATTGCCAGGTCCAGTGCGTGGTCTTTTGCACCTGCGCCGCGGCCTCGGTGTGACAGTGCAGGCAGGCCCGGGTCACCTCCTGACCCGATGCAAAAGGACCATTGAGTTCCTGGAGTTTATCGTGCCGGGCGGTGGAGGAGGCGGTCTGGTAGGGATTGGCAACCTCTTCCGCCGCCGCAACCGGCAGCAACACCAGGCCCAACAAGAGGCCCAGCATATGCCCTGTCATGATCCACTGCCGGGTTGCATTCATGCGTAGCGGGTCCATCTCTTGCGTCGTCTCCGGGGGAAGCTATCCGAAAATGCCTCGCGTATCAACTCGTTTCGTCGACGGGCGACGGCACCGGGGATCACAGGCACGGGCAAAAATCGGCAAGGTGCCCGATATCGCCGCCGACAGGCCACCTCGATTGATGGAGATGGCGCGGGCACGCCACCCCGGACGGTATCAAAGGTGTCGCGCCACCCGAAAACAGACCCACGCAATACCCACAACCAGCACCCCCAACGTGCAAAACAACTGCCGTCCCTGCCACAAACCGGCAAACCATCGGTTGAAATCATCCATCAAAACCGCGGCCTTGCCACCAAAACGTTCCAGGGTGTGCCGGGCGCGCTTGCTGTCGGTCAATGCGTAGGTTGCCGCGTCATCGGGCTCGTTTGCCGGCAGCAGGCAGGTGGCCATGCCAAGCAGACCGGCCATCAACAAGATCAATCCCGCCAGACGCAAACGCCTTCGCGGCGTGACATCACGCATACCCACGCTCCTTGCCCTTGCCGTGCCCACCCCGAAGGGATGCCCCCCCAGGGCAATCGCACTTGGAATTGGCATTTTGCCGTGAAAGGGCACTTTCATTAAAAGTGGTTGGGGGGTCCGGGGGGAGGCTTAAGCCTGCCCCCCGGTGGGGTTCGGGGCGAAGCC
>PEAJ01000265.1 GCA_002753495.1 Magnetococcales bacterium HA3dbin3
GCACCCTGCTTGCCGGTGGTGAGTGGCGAGGAGAACTGATCAACCAGCGCAAGGATGGCGCCCTGTTCTGGGAGAGTGCCGCCATCGCCCCGGTGCGGGATGCCGGTGGCATCACCCGCCATTACGTGGCAGTGAAAGAGGACATTACCCAACGCAAACAGTTGGAGGCATCCCTGCGCCAGGAGGAGAACCTCATGCGTTCCCTGCTTGCCTCCATGGGCGAGGGGGTCTATGGGGTGAATCGGGAGGGCTTGTGTACCTTCATCAATCCCACAGCATTGAAAATGCTTGGTTATTCCGAGGCGAGCAACTTCATCGGGCACAACCCGCACGAACTGATCCACTACCAGCGTGCCGATGGCTCCCCGTACCCGTCGGCGCAGTGCCAGATCTGCGGCGTCTATCTCCAGGGGCAAACGGTGAGTCGGGATGACGAACGGTTCTTTCGCGCCGATGGCGCTTCGTTTCCGGTTGAGTACCGCGCGCATCCCCTGATCGATGGTGACCAGGTGGTGGGGGCGGTGGTTACCTTCAGCGACATTACCCAACGTCGTCACGCGGAGTTGAGCCTGCTTCATGCCAAACAGGCCGCCGAGGCTGCCAGCCGTGCCAAGAGCGAATTTCTGGCAATCATGAGCCACGAGGTCCGCACACCACTAAACGCCATTCTGGGCATGGCCGAGGTGTTGGCGGAGTCGGAACTCAACGAGGAGCAGCGGTTGGGCGTCAGGGTGTTGCGCCGCGCCGGTAACGGCCTGCTCTCCCTGATCACAGATATCCTGGACCTGGTGGCCGTCGAATCCGGTCGCTGTACCCTGGAGTTTCGACATATCGTGCTGACAGAGCTGGCGCGGGAAACCCTGGCGATCCATGCCTTCGCGGCGGAGCGAAAAGGCGTGCGCCTGGAAAGCTACATCGATGCCACCCTGCCCGAACGGATCGGCGGCGACCCCAAACGGTTGCGACAGGTGCTGTTCAACCTGGTCGGTAACGCGGTCAAGTTTACCGGACACGGCATGGTACGGTTGGAAATCAACCGCCTGGATTCGGAAACGATAAGGTTTTCCGTGCATGATACCGGCATCGGCATCAACAAGGAGCAACAGGCCTCCATCTTCGATCCCTTCTTCAAGATCGATGCTTCCAACACCCGCCAGTACGGTGGCACGGGTCTGGGATTGGCCATTTGCCGAAAACTGGTGGAGATCATGGAAGGGCACATCCACGTGGAGAGCCAGGAAGGAAAAGGGAGCCATTTTCATCTCGATCTGCCGTTGCGGCGGGTCGAAAAGCCGACTCACGATGCCTTGGTATTCAATTCTCTCCCGGAGGTGCCCACCCCGAAGGGGCCACGGGGGAAGTGCGCCATCCTCGTGGCCGACGATGCCGAAGATAACCGCGTGTTGATTCGAGCCTTCCTGAAAAAACTTCCTTGTCGCCTGGCCATGGCCCACGATGGCGCCGAGGCGGTTAAATTGTTCACGTCACGGACGTTCGATCTGGTACTGATGGATATCCAGATGCCCATCATGGATGGCCTGCAGGCGACCACGGCCATACGCTCCTGGGAAAAGGAGAGTGGACACGGACGAACCCCCATCCTCGCCCTAACCGCGCATGCCATGCCGGCGGATAAGGAAAAGAGTCACGCCGCCGGCTGCGATGAGCATTTGATCAAGCCCATCACAAAAAGCGATCTGCTTTCGGCATTGGCCAGACATGCCATTTCCTTCGAGGAGCCCACATGAGCGCGCGAATCGTTGGAAAAAGGCGTGCCGTGTCGGTAAAGTCGGCTGGATGCGTTCCGCTGCTTGCCTTGTGGCTCTTGGCTGGCGCAACCATCCCCGCGCGGGCCTCCGAAGGGACATCTCCCGCCCTTGCCCTTACCGAGGCCGAACAAACCTTCTTGCACGACAAGTCACTGCGCCTGGGCATTGACCCCACTTGGCCGCCTTTTGAGTTTCGTGACCGTTCGGGCCACTACGCCGGTATTGGCTCGGATGTGGTACAGGCAGTCTCCCGGCGTCTGGGCATCACCATGACCCCGGAACCCGGCCTGACCTGGACGATGGTGCTCGACCGGGTCAAACGCGGAGAGCTGGATGTGATCCCGGTCATCACCCCGACCGAGCAACGTCGTCAGTTTCTCCAATTTACCCGTCCATACATGAGTTTCCCCGCGGTGATCGTCACTCGCGAGCATGGACGTTTTGTCGGCGGACTCGAAGATCTTTCCGGGGTGGCCTTCGGGGTGGTCAAGGGGTACATCGTGGAGGAGTATCTACGCCGCGATCATCCCCAATTACAACCCACCCCCTACATCGAGCTGGAAAAGGGGCTGCAAGACGTGGCAACCGGCAAGGTGGAAGCCTTTGTTGATAATCTGGCCTCCGTTGCTTATACCATCGATCATCTAGGTCTGGCCAACCTCAAGGTTGCCGCTCCCACGCCCTATCGCTTTGACCTGGCCATGGGCGTGCGCAAGGATTGGCCTCCGGAGGCGGTTGCGGCCCTGGACAAAGCCCTGGAGAGCCTGAACGATCAGGAAAAATCCGCCATCAAGAACCGCTGGTTGAGCGTTCGTTTTGAATACGGGATCGACCCGCGCGCGTTGCTGCGCTGGGGAATGGTTGTCGGCTTGGCCGTCATTGTGCTGGGATTGATTACCCTGATTTGGTACAAGCGGCTTCAGCGTTGGAACCGAACGCTCCGCGAAAGCGAAAGCCGCTTCCGCGCAATCATCGATGCCTCGCCCATCCCCTCGGCTTTGAATGACAACCAGCAAAATATTACTTACATCAATCCGGCTTTTATCCGAACCTTTGGTTATATTCATACGGAGATTACCACCCTCGCGGCGTGGTGGCCCAAGGCCTATCCGGATCCCGCCTATCGCTTTTGGGTGATACAGGAGTGGGGAAAACGCGTCGCGCAGGCACAGGAACAGGGCGCGCCTTTTCGGGCAATGGAGGTGCGCATTCATTGCAAGGACGACAAAGTCAAGACAGTTCTGGCCGAGGCCGTCGAACTTCAGGGCGTGCAACAGCACTTGGTTACGCTGTTTGACATCACCGAGCTGAAACAAACGCAACAGACTCTCCAGGACATCCTCCAGGAACGCGCGGAATTCCTCAAGCGCATTCCGGTGGGAGTCTACAAGTGGCGATCCTT
>PEAJ01000266.1 GCA_002753495.1 Magnetococcales bacterium HA3dbin3
GGTTTCCATGTTGTCGAGGGTGTGAATAACCTGTTGCAGCACCTGCCGAAAGGATGGCAACAGGACTTCGACTTCGGCCAAATCGGCCTTTTTTAGCGCGGCATCCAGGGTTTGCGCCGCAACATTCAACTCCTGCGCACACAGGGTACCGGCGATCCCCTTGAGGGTGTGAACCAGACGCTGGGTCTCCTTTGTCGCCCCGGCGTCCAAGCCGGCCTGGACCCGATCGGCGGTATCCCGATAGGAACGGCGAAAATCCAACAACAATTTGCGGTAGAGTCGCCGGTTGCCGCCCATCCGCGACAGACCGCCCTCCAGGTCAAAGCCGGGAAGGCTCTCCGGCAGCAGGTCGGAGGGCTCCTCCCCAGATACCACCGGGGAAAGCGGCGCAGCCACGACTGGTGGCGGGGAAGTGCCTTGTCCCCGAGGCTTGATCCAACGCAAGAGCGTGCTGTAGAGGTTGCGCGGATCGATCGGCTTGCTGACATGTTCGTTCATGCCGACGGCCAGGCACTTTTCCCGATCACTGGCCAGGGCGTTGGCGGTCATGGCAATGATCGGCAGATCCGCCCAGGCTGGATTGTCGCGAATTCTCCGGGTCGCCTCGTAGCCGTCCATCTCCGGCATCTGCACGTCCATGAGAACCAGATCGAAGGTCTCCTCGGCCAGGGCTTCCAGACCCTGACGACCATTGCCGGCGATGCGCACCCGCATGTCCGCCTTATTGAGGAGTTCGACGGCAACCTGTTGGTTGATCTCGTTATCCTCCACCAAAAGCAGGTTTGCACCCCGAATATCGCGTAGCTGCTGCAGGGCATTGGCCGTGTTGTTATCCTGGGTCTGCAGGTGCGTCGGGCGGTGTCCCTCTTCGCCAAGGGCGGCGAGAATGGTATCGAACAACAGGGAGAGGCTGACCGGTTTGATCAGGATCGAGCTCAGCTGGACACCCCTGGCGGCGTTGAGAACCTCCTCACGCCCGTAGGCGGTAACCATGATCACCTTCGGCATGACCTGACCCGGAAAAAGGCGGGAGATCTCCTCCGTGGTGCGAATGCCATCCATCTCCGGCATTTTCCAATCGACAAATACCATATCGAACGGCTCACCGACGCGCGCTTTTTCCAATTCGGAAATGGCCTCGATGCCAGAGGCCACCGGCGTGACCTTGAAGGAAAAAGACTCCAGGGCGTGTTGGAGGATTTCGCGCGAGGCGGCATTGTCATCGGCGAGCAAAACACGCAGGCCGACGTACTTGTCCGACGGCAGACGGAAGCGGCGCCTATCCCGATTGGCCCGGCCAAAAACCGCCGTAAAGTGGAAGGTGCTGCCACGTCCAGGCTGGCTCTCCACCCAGATGTTGCCCCCCATCATCTCGACAAGTCGGCGGCAAATGGAGAGTCCAAGACCGGTCCCGCCAAAACGCCTGGTCGTTGAGGTGTCGGCCTGGGTAAAGGGACGAAAGAGACCGGAGATCTGCTCCGCGGTCATGCCGATGCCGGTATCCCGAACGCTGAAGTGGATCGTGATCGAAGAATCGGTCAAGCCTTCTGGTTCGACCGAGAGAATCACCTCGCCACGCTGGGTGAACTTGACGGCATTGTTGGCGAGGTTGACCAGTATCTGCCCCAATCGCAGGGGGTCACCAACCAGCGCCAGGGGAAAACCCTTGGCCACATGGAAACAGAACTCCAATCCCTTTTCGTCGGTCTTGATGGTGACCAGGTCGGAGACGCTGTGCAGAACCTCATCCAGGTGAAACGGGACCGACTCCATCTTCAGTTTGCCCGCTTCGATCTTGGAAAAATCCAGGATATCGTTGATGATCCCGAGCAGGGATTGCGCCGATGATTGAATTTTTCCGAGATAATCAAGCTGCCGTGGATTCAGTTCGGTCTGCAAAGCCAGGTGCGTCATGCCGATGATGGCGTTCATCGGCGTGCGGATTTCATGGCTCATGTTGGCCAGAAAATCGCCCTTGGCCTGGCTTGCGCTTTGTGCCATCTCCTTGGCCAGACGCAGCTCTTCGGTCTGTTCGCGCAGGAGGTGCTCGCGCGTGACGGTATCGGTGATATCCATGATCTGGATCATGCAACGAAAGGCACGATCCCGGGCACGAATGCCACTGATCAGGACATGCTGGCTCATGCGCTCCTCGTCCCGCTGCTCGGCGGCCGGGGGGAAGAGCGGAAAAGGTCGATGGGTAAGCTTGTGCGAGAGGGTTGTCGGCAAGCCCTGGGAAAGCGCCCCCTGAACACCGCGCAGGATGCGCGTTCCGACAAGTTCCGGGAAAACGTCCATCAGCTCACGACCAAACACCCGACTTGCCGGCAGCCGCGACGCCCTCTCCAGCCACCGATTCCAGAACACGATCCTGAGCTGCTGGTCGAGAATGATGATGCCGTAGGAGATCTTCCCGAGTATCTGCCGAAAAAAATCGCTGTCGAGATCGGTGTCCATGGCATGGATCGCATCACGTGCCGCACACAAGGTCGGCGGTGGTCAATACTGGGAGAGGATCCTCTCCAGCTCCTGCTTCAGCTTCGCCATATCCGTCCGGCTGAAGAGCATGATGATGTATCCATGCAGCGAATTTTTGACCTCCTCCTCGTCGTGTGTCTTGAAATCCATCATGAGGAAGAAAACCTGGTCATCTTGAAGGTCGCTCTCATTGCCCTCCTCTTCGACCATCCTGTGCGTGGAGAGATCAAGCAGAACCCGGCACTCCGCCCGGACCAGTTCGGCGGGATCAAACTCGAACTCCAGGCTGATCATCTGCGTGAAGCTGGAGAGAAACGAGTTGAGAATGACGTTGCCAACGTCGAGCAGGGTTTCCTGTTCCAGCTCGGTGAGGGTCTCCAGGGGAGTATTGTCACCGAGGAGGGCACGCACGAGCTCCAAGCTCTTGCTGCTGGGAAAAACCAGCAGGGCGGTACCGGAAAGATCGCCGAAAAAGTTCTGGCGGATTGCAACCAGACGATCCCCTGCCTGATGTTCAATCAGACCAATAGCCTCGGTCTGCGAGACCACGGCCAACTGTGGCAGAGAGAGCAGAATCTCCTTGCGCACCATCTGGCTCAGCGAGTCGGCGGCCATGCCGAGCCCAATGTTGAGAAACTCCTTCAGGGCATCTTGTTCGAGTTCGGTCAGTTCCATGCCACGCGCTTTCGTT
>PEAJ01000267.1 GCA_002753495.1 Magnetococcales bacterium HA3dbin3
CTACCCCTACCTGAAAAAAGAGGATCCCCTGGCGGACAAGATCATCGCCGCGCACATCTGGATCGAAACCAGCGACGATGAACACTTCACCATCCAGCTCATGATGCTCTCCCACGACGATGGTTATGCCACCCTGGAGAAGGATCTTGCTGCCCTCGGTGGCCAGATCGGTGGCAAACGCCCCAACGTCGTCCGCCTGCGCGATGATCGCCTGTTGATCTACTTGGATGAGTTTGCCAGCCAAAAGGAGGCCGAGACGTTTATCGGTCGTCTGCCGGCGACGCTGAAGAGCAATCAGCCCCTGGTCATTCCCTTGAAACAGGCGCGGACGCGCGTGCATCGCACCGCCCGGGTTAGCGGTTGACCCTTGCGCGCCACGAAAGGCTTCTGCTATGACACCGGCAGGAAGATGAACTGTAAAGGCGATCCTGGCATCCCGGAACACGGTGCAAATCCGTGACGGTCCCGCCGCTGTAAACGGAGACGCCCGCTGCATGGGTCTTGCCCGCACGTCCGCGATCGACAAGCGGACATCGGGTGCCGACCCGACCACTCCCGGGGCTCAACCCGCGGGGGGAAGGTGCAAGCGTGGCGGTTGATCCGTAAGTCAGAAGACCTGCCAGGGTCGATCAAGAGTAGACGGAATCCGATGGTAAAGGGTTCCGAGGGGTGAGGAGTGTCACGCCCTTCGGGACCCTTTCGTGTTTTTAAGAGGCAAAAAAGGGCTTCCGCAGGGCGTGGGGATGACGCCTTATGGGGCCTTTTTTGTTTTGGATGGTGCAAACAAGGCTTCGGGGGCGGAAGAGAGGGTACCGCGTCTTTGCGGGACCTGTTTTTGGCAATGTTGCCACCCGAGGGAGAAGAGGCATGCAACCAGAGTTGAAGAAACCCGAAGAGAGCAAGAAAGTTGACACCAGCAAGCCGGTGCGGGCAGTGCGCAAGAGCTGCACCGCCGATGGCGTTGGTCTTTCCCACTACATCCTGATGGACAGAAAGGCCAAGTAATGCTGACGACGGTCCATACTCCGGTCGGTCAGCCGGCGACGGCTGGCCGTTTTTGCAACACGGGGTATGGGCCGTCGCTCATGCCTCTCGACATCGGGCACCCGGATTGGATGGCGATATTGGGACCGGAAACCGCTTTCTGGTCGCTGGTGCGGCGGGAACGTCTGGCCGATGCGCTCGCTGACCCCGAGCTTCTGCTTGAAAGCTACCGCGAGCGACGCCCGGAGTTTCAGGCGGAGATGGACCAGCTGCGCTTTGGTCTGCAGCCGTCCGCGGTCTATTTCAACGCCACCGATCGCTGCAACCTTGACTGCACTTATTGCTACATCCCCGGCGACCTGCGACGCCACGGGGCGCACATGTCCGGCGACCAACTGCTGCAGGCGCTTGCACGTTTGAAGGAGTATTTCGCCACCAGCATGGGCGAGACGACGCGCAAGCCGCGGATCATCTTCCATGGTGCCGAGCCGCTGTTGAACCGGGCGGCCATCTTTCCCGGCATCGATGCCTTTCATGACGATTTCCAGTTTGGCATCCAGACCAACAGCACGCTGCTCGACGCCGAGGCGATCGACTTTCTGACCACACGCGCGGTGAGCATTGGCTTATCGCTCGATGGTCCCGAGGCAGCGGTGACCGATCGCACGCGCACCGCCTGGAACGGCGACAGCGTGCATGCCGCCGTTTTGCGCTCCCTGGAGCGGTTGGCTGACTATCCAGCGCTCAGCGTCATCACCACTGTCACCACCGCCAATCTCGATCGCCTGTTGCCGCTCGTCGATCTGCTGCATGAGATGAAGGTTCCAGCCTGCCTGCTCAATCCGGTGCGCTGCACCCTGCCCGGAGCGCGGACGGTCAAACCGGATGATCGGGCGCTTGCCACTGCCCTGATCGCCGCCCTGGAGCGCACGCATGTGCTCTATCGCGCCAGCGGCCGCAAGTTGATCGTCGCCAACTATGCCAACATCCTGCTGGCCATCCTTGCCCCCACCGCGCGTCGGCTCATGTGCGACATCTCTCCCTGTGGGGGTGGACGCGCCTTTTTTGCCGTCGCCGCGAGCGGGGATCTTTTCCCCTGTAGCGAATTTATTGGCCTGGAGGCCTTTCGCGGTGGCAACCTGTTTCAGGATGGGATTGCCAACGCGTTGCAAAGTGCCCCTTTCAAGCTCGTCACCGGGCGCGATGTTGAGCGGTTTGCCCCCTGCAACACCTGTGCGATTCGCCATTATTGTGGCTCGCCTTGTCCGGCCGAGGCGCATGAGATGAACGGTGCCATGGAGCGAACCGGTGCCTTTTGTGCCCTGTACGAGGAGTTGGTGCGGCATGCCTTCCGGGTGATTGCCGACGGGCGCGAGGGGGATTTTCTTTGGGAGGGGTGGGATGCCGGGACCACCACCCTTTTTGCGCTTTGATTGGTGATCGATTGCCCCCATGCCCGTTCGACCATGACCCGACAGGCCCGGGGTGTTTTGCCCCGGGTTTGTCGGGTCGTGGGCGGAAAAAGGCGCGTTTGGGCTGAACATGTCGCCTTTTGGCATCGTCGCTTGAGTTGTGGCAACGGGTGGTGTATGTTTCACCAGGAATCTTGGTGGAATGTCGGCATCCTTTCGTGGTCGCGATCCCTCCCCTCCGGCTTCCGATTCGATTCTCCCCCTCTTCGGATTGCGACCCCAATACACAGGGTACGAACGTCATGCGGGCCAGATATGGACACCTCACCATTTGCAAGGAGTGCGGTGGGACCGGTCTTGTTGCTCCCCCGGCCGGAACGCGAGCCTCTTGGTTTCCCTGCGAAAAGTGCATGGGAACCGGCAATGTCACCGAAACCAATCTGGAGGACCAAATCTCCGTGACCTTGCGGGAGATGGCGCTCAAAAAATGCACCTGCACCACATCGCCCCAAAGCTCCCATGCCACGGATGGCAAGTGCGCCATTCACGCCCTTGATTTTGACGCCATGGCCCGGGCGGTTCTCGAACTGGCCGAGAAACACAAATAAGCGCCTGTTGACGCCGGACTCGCGTCCGCCGCCCGGTTACGGCAGCGAAGTGCGCCCTTTCAGTTCCTGCACCATCGGGTGCTGCATGAGCATCAGGATGCGCGGGTCCTTGGCCAGCTCCTCCAGCCCCTTGCCGGACTGGATGCGGGCAAGCAGGT
>PEAJ01000007.1 GCA_002753495.1 Magnetococcales bacterium HA3dbin3
AAGCCTACGTCTCCCCTGGGCAGGAGATGTTAGCCAACCGTCTGCGCAAGAACCTGCGCGAATGGGGAAAATGGGCACGTCGGGAAGAAATCTACTGCTATCGGGTCTACGACGCGGATATGCCGGAGTACGCCTTGGCGATCGATCATTACGATGGCTATCTCCACATCCAGGAATATCAAGCCCCGGCGACTGTGGATCCGGAGAAGGCTCGGGAGCGTCTGGTCGAGGCCCTGGCCATTTTGCCGGAGGTGTTTGATCTTTCTCCCGAACGTGTTTTCTTCAAGGTGCGGCAGCGGCAGCGGGGGAGTGACCAATACCAGAAGGTAGACACCACCGGCAAGCGCTTCTCCGTGCGCGAGGGGGGGTTGTGGTTTCTGGTCAACCTGAGCGACTACCTCGATGTAGGGCTGTTCCCTGGGCATCGTCGCGTGCGGGCGATGCTCCGCACGCTGAGCGCCGGGCGGCACTTTTTGAACCTTTTCGGCTACACCGGTTCGGCGACACTTTATGCCGCGGCCGGCGGGGCCGCCTCGACCACCACCGTCGATTTGTCGCCAACCTATCTGGAGTGGGCCGGGGCCAATCTGGAACTGAATGGTTTTGCTGGTGGTCGACACCGGTTGATCGAAGGGGATTGCCTGGCCTGGATCGATCAGGAACGGCGGCCGTACGATTTGATCTTCCTCGATCCCCCGACCTTTTCCAACTCCAAGCGCATGGTTGGAATCTTCGACGTGCAACGGGATTACCTTGATCTGATCGTTCGCGCCAGTCGCCTGCTCTCGCCCGAGGGGATTTTGCTGTTTTCGACCCATTTCGAGAAGTTTCGTCCACAATGGACGGAATTGCCCGACCATCTGGAGGTGAGCGACCTGACGACGGCGACGCTTGCGCCGGATTTTCGTCGGCATCCCCGGGGGCATCACTGCTGGCGGATCGGTCGCGCCGTGTCCGGGAGGGGGTGAACGCCCCCGTTTCCTTCACCGATCGGTGGGCGTTTGGACAGGATCAATCGGGCCAGATGGCGTATGCGCCGCTGCCGCGGCAACGATTGAGAAACCCTTTTCCCAGGCTCGACTTTGGCATAGTGTGTCCGGCGCGAGGGTTTTTGCAGCTTAGCCGGATGTGGCGAAGGATGTGAAAGATGCCTTGTCCGGCTTCGCCCTGGATGGTGTGTAACTAGGCAATTTGGAGGCTTCGTCCGTGGCTGAGAAGAGAAAATTCCGACTGGTGACGCGTAGTGACTTCGATGGTTTGGTTTGTGCCGTCATCCTGAAGGAGCTGGACATGATCGACGAGATCAAGTTTGTCCACCCGAAGGACATGCAGGATGGCAAGATCGAGATCACCAGCAGCGACATCACGACCAATCTTCCCTACGTGGAGGGGGTGCATCTGGCCTTCGATCACCATGCCAGCGAGGCGATTCGTCGTGGTGACAAGAAGCCCGACAACCACATCATCGACCAGCATGCCCCCTCGGCGGCGCGGGTGGTGTTCAAATATTATGGTGGCCCGGATGCCTTGCCGAACGTCTCCCCGGAGATGATGGCGGCCGTCGACAAGGGGGATGCGGCCATGTTCAGCCGCGAGGAGATTTTGCATCCCACCGGCTGGGTGCTGATGAATTTTCTGATGGATGCCCGTACCGGGTTGGGGCGTTTTCGCGAATTTCGCATCTCGAACTACCAGCTCATGATGCAGTTGATCGACAACTGCCGCCAGATGCCAATCGAGGGGATCTTGCGGTTGCCGGATATCCAGGAGCGGGTCGAGCTTTATTTCCAACACGAGGAGAAGTTCAAGGCGCAATTGCGCGCGTGCGCGCGGGTGCATAGCAATCTCGTGATTTTGGATCTGCGCGATCAGGATCCGATCTATGCGGGCAACCGGTTCATGATCTACGCCCTGTTTCCGGACACCAATATTTCAATTCATGTTTTGTGGGGCGTTAAAAAGCAGAATACGGTGTTTGCCATCGGCAAATCGATTATCAACCGGACATCCAACACCAACGTTGGCGAACTTGCCCTGGAGTATGGTGGTGGCGGGCATCGCAACGCCGGGACCTGTCAGGTGGAGAACGACCAAGCCGAGAGTGTGCTGAAGGAGTTGGTTGTCCGCATCAACAAGGATGGTTGACGGTTCTGGTCTGAAAATTGCTTTCCAATCCCCTGCCCTGATTTCCATTGTGGAGGTCGGAGGGAACTCCCGCGGGGATTGTCGTTATGAGAAAGCGGTTCATTGGCGGGTCGTTGCTTGGGTTGGCCATTCTTGTGGGGTGGCCACAGGTGGCGGGTGCCTTTTCGCTGGGTGATATCCGGGTTGCCAGTCGTTTGGGTGAGCGCTTTTCCGCGCGTATTCCTCTGACCCTGGCGCCCCGGGAGAGCTTCGCTGATGGGGATGTTACCCTGGGTGGGGCTGCCGACTATCAACGGATCCATCTCTCCCGCTCCAGTGTTGTCGGGAGTTTGCGCGTTCGTGTCCAGAACAGCGATGAAGGGGGGGCAGCCATTCTGCTGGAGAGCGATGCCCCGGTTCAGGAGCCCTTTTTCAACGTGCTGGTAAAGGCGTCCCAGGGGGGAGGTGCCCTGGTGCGCAACTATCCGGTTCTGCTGTCGGTATCTCGTCCTCCGGCTGATGATCCGGGTGTGCCTCGGGCGACGCAGGTGGCGCGGGAGGCTGAAGAGGGTCGCGTCGGGGTGGCTCCGCCGCGGCAGCGCAGCCCCTTGCCCAGTGTCTTGAGAGAACGCGGAGGGGTGCCACGTGAAACCTCCTACGGGCCGGTCGCGCGCGGACAGACCCTCTCCGAGATTGCCAAGATTGTCGGTGAGGGGAGTGGTCTCACGCCCAGTCAGGTCATGGTCGGGTTGTGGCAGGCCAATCACGATAAGTTTCATCGCGACAATATGTTTGGTCTCATCGATGGCGTCGTGCTGCGTCTGCCGACCGCCGACGACATGAGTCACACCAGTCCGTCCGACGCCTGGCGCATCCTGCAGGCGCACAAGAGCCGGTGGGGTGTGGCGGCGCGTGCTCCGGGCGATGGTGAGGTTCCGGTTCCGGCGAAAAGGGCGCGGGTCGTCGCGGCGGGTAAAGGGGAGGGGTCGAAGGGGCGTGCGGTTGCCGGCGATGGTGGAGAAAAAGGCAAGGCGGCGGCTGTTGTTCCTCCACCAGCCAGTCAGTCTCGTGACGCTTCCGCGCCCGTCGTTGCCGTCGCCCCTCCGGACAGTCATCCCCCGGCCAATGCAAACCGCGACGCGACGAGCACCGCGCAAAATGCGTCTGATAAGGGCCCCGCGCCGGCTCAAGGCACTCCTGCGGCCCCCGTCGAGCGCGCCGGAAGTGACAGAGTTCGTGAGCAGCTTGCGCGTGCCAACCAGAAGCTGCAAGAGAGTGAGAAACAACGTCGGGTTCTCGAAACCCAGCTGACCATCCTGAAAAATCAATCCCAATCCCTGGCACAACGTTTTCAGGAGCAGGCCTCCTCGGTGGAGGATCTGGCGCATTGGGTGCGTGACGCCGGTCTGGGGGGAGTGGCAATCGCCATGGTTGCCTACCTTGGTTGGCGGGCGCGGCAGCGGCGCCAGGCCCGGTTGGAGGCCAAATCCACCTTGGATACCGCTGCTCCCTCGGATGCCAAGGGAGGGGGCGTTGGTTGGCGGGCGCGGCAGCGGCGCCAGGCCCGGTTGGAGGCCAAATCCACCCTGGACACTGTTGCTCCGGACGCCAGGGGAGGGGACGTTGACAAGGACCAAAGTTCAGGAGCTGGCAAGGGGCGCCAGGAGCCCGTGTTGGAAACTTCCGTTCCGACCGCGCCTGAGTTGCCGACCGCAGCCGGTTCTGTCGGTAATATGACGGTTGCATCCGCGATCGTCGAGGGCGTGACAAGCCCTGGTGCCGAGACCTCGGCGGCTCGGGCCTCTGTTGTTCCGACATCAACTCCGATGCCCATCCTGGCTTCGGCTCCGACGCCAGCCCCAAGCGCAACGCCAAAACCGGCCTTCGCCCTCGCACCCGCACCGACGCCGAAATCGACATCGGTGCCGATTTCGGCTGCTCCAGGCTTGCCCCCCCCAGCCGGGCTATCCCGGCTTGGGGGATGGGGAGGGGATGCTGCGGCGCTTGACCCTGTTGCCGCGCGTCTCACCCCGCAGGGACGGCAAGCCCTGCAAGCCCTGCATCGCATGGGCGGGGAGAGGGATGCCCCGCTGGCCGGGGGGGATGCAGAGTTTCGGCGGAAAATGTCCGAGGCGACCCTCCCGGGAGACAACTCTGGGGGGGGGTCGGAGGTCCACGCAGGGATGGGGGTAGGGCAGCCAAGTGCGGCGATGGAAGAACCGCTTCCTGAGATTCCTCTTTCGGATGTCTCATCTTCGGATATCGCCGACGGGGGGCCTGTCCTGGTGGTCGGAGAGGGGGTCGAAAGGGAGGAGTCGAGGGAGGAGACGCTACCGACGCTTGCCTTCTCGGCATCGGAAGCACAGCAAGCAACGGGGGAAGGTCAATCCGGTGCCGAGGAACCGGACAGGCCGGCCTTGGAGACCATTCCCTTCAGCCTGGAAGCCGGTGTTCCGACAGAGACCGGCGCCCGGGGAGCGTCCGACTTGGGGGATGCTGCCCAGGATGCCTTGGCGAAACAGGGTGATTCTGTCGAGGACGAACCCCATGATGACGACGATCTTGACCTCGGCGCTCTCGCCGACGAGGCCGGGGTCGGGCGTTACCATTTTGAAGAAAATGCCGGTTCCGAAGGGAACAAGGGGCCGGTTCTTATCGGTGCTTCCCTGGGTGAGGCAAAAACGAAGGGCTTTTTTTTGGTTCCTGCCACCCCGGGCAAGCCGACTGCCCTTCCGGCGTCGGCTGCCGACGGTGATGATGATGGTGACGCGCTGGATCTGCGTGCCATTTCCGCTGATTTGGGGCTGCGGGGGGATCGCGGGTCGGACGACGAGGAGGAGGGGCAGAAGGGATTTCCCAGCTTGCGCATCACTCCCGATAGCAAGGTTGCGAGTGTACCGAAATTGGCAGGGGGTGCTCCTGTCGCCGGTCGACCAGGTTCTGCCCGCCCGGTTTGAGATTTTCACTCCATCCAGAGCCCGGAGGGTAGGCAACCTTTCCCAAGGTTTGCCAGCGATCTTGACAGGGTATGCCGGTGTGCGAGGCTCCTGGTGTTTTCGCTCGGGGTTCAGCGGTAGCCAGGCAACGCGCGGCGCCCATCCCCATGCCCGCATGCTCGGTCGTTCAGGCTGGTTTGTGCAGGCCATTATCCTGGAAATGGGCTGATGGACACCTCTTTTTCTCTTTCTTGGATGGATTGATCAGCAGTCCCCACCACAATTGCTGAGAAGGCGTGGACGAACCAAAGGGTGCCTCCACCAGGTGCTGCGTGGACGCTGCCGCTGCCTCCCTCGGGAAGCGCCCGCGCGGTACCTAATCCTGAAGTGGAAAAGGCCTCAGGCACGCGGATGCAGCTGCCGGTGGATCCCCTTCAATCGGTCCTGCGCCAGGTGAGTATAGATCTCGGTGGTGGAGATGTCGGCGTGCCCCAGCATCATCTGCACTGCGCGCAGATCCGCGCCATGATTGAGCAGATGCGAGGCGAACGAGTGGCGCAGCAGATGCGGCGACAATGGCTTGGTAATGCCGGCCATCACCGCATGCCGACGGATCACATACCAAAAATTTTGCCGGGTCATCGGGCCGCCGCGCGCCGTGACGAACAAGGCACGCGTCCTGTTGCCCCCCAACAAAACCGGTCGCGACAGACGACGGTACTGCTCGACCACCTCAAGCGCTGCCATGCCAACAGGTACCAGACGTTCTTTTTCGCCCTTGCCGATCACGCGCACAAAACCAAAGCCAGATTCAATGCTGTCGGTCTCCAGATTGATGAGCTCCGAGACGCGCAAGCCCGTGGCGTAGAGCAACTCCAGCATGGCGGCATCACGCAACCCGAGATCCGTGCCACGATCTGGGGCATTCAGGAGGGATTCCACCTCCTCTTCGTTCAGGATTTGCGGCAAGTGTCTCTGCAGATGGGGCGAATCCAGCAGATGCGTCGGGTCATCCTCGCGCGCCTCCCGCTGCACCAAGTGGCGATAGAACCGACGAAAGGCCGACTGCTTGCGCGCAACGGAACTGGCGGCCATGTCGCGCGCAGTCAGCTCGCCGAGATAGGAGAGCAACAACTCCCGGTCCACCTGCAGCAGGGTCGATCCCTGTTTGGTAACGAAAAGAGAGAGCCCCTCCAGATCCTGTCGATACGCCTCCAGGGTGTTGGCCGACAAACCATGCTCCACCAGAAGTTCGTCCATGAAACGGTTGATCAGGTAAGCATCAGTCACGGTCTCTCCTCCTTGAGTTGACGGCACCGCGGTTGCCGGCCAGGGGCAGAACCATGCTGCTGGCCCGTGGTAGATTGTATGATTTTTCCAGCAAAGGAGTCACGGCATGCACCACTTTTTCCGCGTCGCTCAGGATGACGCCGCCAAAACGGGCAAACCAGCGATCGCCAATCTTCTCCCAGGCCGGGGCCGATCGCAGGATCCGCCGTCCGGAAAAGGGGGGGACAAACAGGGCAAAGCGGGTCTGGCGCAAGGCGAAAAACGAGGCCTCCAGAAGTCCGCGAATTTGCCGGGGCGAATAGGGGTGTCCCCAACCGAACGGCGTGGCGTCACGGTGTGTCCAGAACCCCCCGCGGTTGGGCACGACGATGTACAAATGCCCACCCGGTTTCATGATTCGCCACACCTCGCGCAATGTCTCTCGCGGTGACTCCGTCGCCTCCAGAAGATGAACCAAAAACACCCGTTCAAAATGGCCGTCGGGGTAGGGCAGGGCGTTTGGCCGAACCAGGGCCGCGCGGTTTCCCGACCCGCTTGGCCAAGGAACGACCCCCATTTCCGCCGGGGCCGCGGCAAACGCCCCCTCTCGCCCCGAAATGACAAATTCCATGTAAGGGTGGACAAATCCAAAACCGCACGCACCCTCGGCCGTGGCAGGGTGCATCCATCGTTCCAAACTCTCGCCGATCAAACGGGCAACGAGACGCCCCTGTGGTGTCGCGTACCAGTTTTGCAGTCGTATGGCGTCGAGGTTCATGGTAAGAGTGGGTTCCCGTTCATCGTTGGCCCAGGGGTGACCATGGATGCAATCCGTTTGCCAGTTGACGCGGTTAATGCCCGGAAAGACAACTATATCTGGATTTTTCCCACGGGACCAGACAGCGTCGCCGCTGTCGATCCGGGGGAGGCCGAACCGGTTCTGAGATACTTGTCGGAACATTCCCGGCGTTTGTCGCACGTTTTGATAACGCATCACCATGCCGATCACATCGAAGGCATCGATGCACTGCGCGCGCGGCATCAGCCGCTTGTGGTCGGTGCCGCCGCCGATCAGTCACGATTGCCGCCGCTCGATTTGCCGGTGGCGGACCAGGCGACACCTCTCCTCGGTGAAAGAGAGGTTCGGGTGTTGGCGACCCCGGGGCACACCTCCGCTCATCTGGCCTACCAGGTGGCCGATGCCCTGTTTGTTGGCGATACCCTCTTTCGCTACGGTTGTGGACGGCTTTTCGAGGGAACTCCGGAACAGATGTGGCGTAGCTTGCTCAAGATCCGCGCCCTGCCCGAGACGACCCGACTCTTTCCCGCGCATGAATACACCCGGCTCAACCTGCGTTTCGTTCAATCCCTGCTGCCGGATGATCAGGAGCTGCAACAGCAGATGACGACGGTGTGCCAGATGATGGACAGCGGTACTCGCACCCTGCCGGTCGAGCTGCGATGGGAGAAGCGTTTCAACCCTTTCCTGCTCTGCGATGATTCGAATTTCGTTAAAAGAATCGGCGCCGCTGCCCAGAGTCCCGAGGTTCTGTTCGCCACGCTGCGCGAGCGGCGTAATCACTTTTGAAGGTGTCGCGGGAGGGGAATCATCTCCCTTGCCATGTGGCAGGGGCTTGAATCCGCTGTAGGGAGGCTTGCCTTTTGACCGTGGCCAGAGGCGCCGGATCGCACGCGGGCAGAGCCGTGCTCGAAGCCCTTCCTACCCTTCCCCGGAGTAGGCCCCGCCCAGGAACGGACGCAGTTTCTCCTGCGTCTCGGCGATCGACCACTCCCGCAGGCGGGCGATATTGGCCAGATCCTCATACTCGATGCGTCCGACCCCTCCCGCTTCGACCACCCCCAGCGGACCCCAGGGGGTCTGTACCAGGCGTTTACTGCGGCGCCAGGCCAGCCTTTGCATCGGCTGAATGCGCACGCCCAGGGTGGTTGAGTGGGCGAGAACTATTTGCGCTAACGTTTGCGCTTCCGAAGCGGGCACCACCACCTCCAGGCGAACCGCCGGCCGCCCCTTCTTCATGGTCATCGGCAGCAGACCGACATCCAGCGCTCCGGCCTCGAACAGCTTTTCCCAAAGCAGGCCGTACCACTCGGGGTTCATGTCATCGATGTGGGCCGACAGAACGGTCACCGGTTCCAGGAAGGGATCGTCCTGTCCGCCGCCCGGGGTGATTGCCTCTCCCTCCTCGGTGGCCAGAATGCGCAAGGCGTTGGCGTAGCCCGAAGGGTCGCGTTGGCCAAGGCCAACCCCGGTGCGGTCGATGCGTGTCAGACCACCGAGGGCAAAACGATCGGCCAGATATGCAAGGATGGCAACACCGGTTGGGGTTGCGGTCTCTCCCTCGATCCCCTGCGGCTGGACGGGGATCCGGTAGCGTCGCACGATCTCGACCACGGCTGGCGCGGGAATCGGCATGCGACCATGCTGACACAGGACGCTGCCGGACCCCAGTTGCAGGGGGCCAGCGCCGACCCCCGTCACCCCCAGGCGCCAGATCGACCATGCCGCGCCGCAGATGTCGAGGATGGCATCCATCGCCCCTACCTCGTGGAAGTGAATCGCCGTCGCCGGCAGACCATGCACTTGCCCTTCGGCTTCGGCGAGGATGGTGAAGATGGCCACGGCCCCCCGCATCACCGGTTCCGGAAAATCCGCCGCCTGAATCAGGGCGATGATTTCCGACAAGTGACGATGGTCATGCGTCTCGGGAGCGTCGAAGGTCACGCGCAGACCCCGCATGCCGCCCCGTTTCGCCTCTTCCACCACCAGCCGCCAGGGCGGCAGCACCAACCCCTTGAGCGCGTGGATCAGCTCTTCCCGCTCCACGCCCAGGTCGAGACAGGCGCCAAGAAACATATCGCCGGAGATGCCGGCATCCAGCTGTAGTTGCCACTTCATGATTCGTGTCCCCTCGCGTCGTGCCATCCTCCGTGGGTTGGGGCTGGGCCAGCCCTTGACGGGTCGATGCAATCTGGTAGAGGGTGAGGGTGCTTGTCAACGGCGCGCTCCGAGGCAGCAGACGGGTTCGGTACTCCGGCCAGGGTTGCGATTGGCTCACCCCACCCTGTTTAGTCCCGATGCCGGGAATCGTCCACAGGGCCCTCTCCTGGGCGCCTGTCGTGGCCGCGCCTGTCGTTCTCTTCGGCTCGTTACTGCCTTGCCGTGGCCGTCGGATCGCCTCAATACCGTGTCACACCCCCACAACATCCCCCGGACTTGAGATGAAAGGGAGCCTTCCATGTTCAAAGGAGTCCTGATCGACAAAAATGCTGCCGGTTATCAGGCCACCCTGGCGGAACTCGGCGAGGAGCAATTGCCGGCAGGGGAGGTTACGGTTGCCATCGATTATTCGACCATGAATTACAAGGATGGTCTGGCCATCACCGGCCAATCGCCGGTCGTGCGTTCTTTCCCCATGGTTCCGGGGGTCGATCTTTCCGGTAGCGTCACCCACTCCGTCCATCCGGAGTTTCACCCTGGCGATCGCGTGGTTCTCAACGGTTGGGGTGTCGGGGAGATGCATTGGGGAGGTTTGGCGCAAAAGGGGCGCTTCAAGGGCGATTGGCTCCTCCACCTGCCTGAAACCCTGACGACAAGGGAGGCGATGATCATCGGCACCGCCGGCTACACGGCGATGCTTGCCGTCATCGCCCTCGAACAACACGGCCTTACCCCCGATCGCGGCGAGGTGGTGGTGACCGGTGCCGCCGGCGGCGTCGGCAGCGTGGCCATTCTCTTGCTGGCAAAGCTTGGCTACACCATTGCCGCGGTAACCGGACGACCGGAGGAGCGTGATTATCTCACCGCCTTGGGGGCAAAGGTGATCATCGACCGCAAGGAGCTTGCCGCGCCGGGCAAGCCCCTGGGCAGGGAGCGCTGGGCTGGTGCCATCGATGCGGTGGGAGGACATGTCCTGGCCAACGTCTGTGCCGCGATGCGGCATCGTGGCGTCGTTGCCGCTTGTGGCCTTGCCGGGGGGATGGCGTTTCCCGCCACCGTCGCCCCTTTTATCCTGCGTGGGGTCACCCTGGTGGGGATCGACAGCGTCCTTTGTCCGCGTGCCGAACGCGCCGAGGCCTGGCGCCGTCTCGCCGCCGACTTGAACACCGCAACCCTCGCCGGGATCGCGCGGGAGATCGGATTGGCGGAGACCATTGCCCTGGCGCCCAGGCTTCTTGCTGGCCAGGTGCGCGGGCGGACTGTGGTCGACGTCAATCGCTGAAGGGCCCCTCCAAGCGGCACGCCGGGACCCTGCCTTGAGGTGCCTGGTCACGGCATCGGCGGGGATTTGCCGCAGCCGGTCGTTCCTCGGGGTCGGAGAGGAACGAAAGGTGCGGCGATCCCGCTCTCCTTCGCGATGGCGAAAGGGCTTCAGCTTGGTGCCGACCCGCTTCTCTCGGCGACGCGGAAAGCCTGCAATGAAGGCATCAGCACGGTCAGGGCCTGGCGCATGATGGCGTTGGCCTCCTCGGCGGAGAGGGTGTTCTCCTTCTCGGCGATGAGCAGCCGCTCCCAGCGCTCCATCGGCGTGCCGGTCCAGATGTGGAAGTAGTGGCCACACTGGCGCCAATGCAGGAGCCTTGGCGAGGGACCATCCATCACCTCGTGAACCAGTGAGAGGAGGGGGTCCCCCTGCCGCGGATGCCCGGGACAGGTGATGTAGTGCTCGCGCGTCCGGACGTTCCAGAACGCCACTGCCCGCACGTCCATGGTTTGGGTCAGCCAGCCGGCCAGAAGTTCGAGCAGTGATGCCACACCGTTTGCCTCGGCCAACGAACATCGCAGCACACCAGGATGGGAATACCGCCGCGTCGTCTCGGGTGGCGGGGATTGCAGGCCCAAATCCGGATCATTGGTCTGACTTTTCAGGTCCATGCCCCTGGCTCCGCATCAAGGTGTGATTCCAATTCCAGATCAAGCGTCTACTTCGTTGGTTGTCTGGCTTGCTCCCTGCCGTGCCTCAACGCATCTGTCTTGTTGCCTATCGCGCACGCACGTTGCCAGGCCTCGTGGCCATCTTGATCTGGAATTGGAATGACTCCGAACTTCGGATGAAACCGCCGCCCCGTGGGGGATGACACCCGCGGTATGGCGGTGGTGTCCAAGCGATTTCCATGCCAGGGAACCGGGACATTTGAAAAAGTCACCAGAACGGTCGCGCCGGATTGCAGAGGGACCAATATGGATGTTATGGATAAACCGAGGGGTGTGGCATGGGGATGAAACCCGGGGGTGGCGGGGCGAAAGCCCAGCGGAGTGTGCATGCGGGTGGGGTTTTGGGGTAAGAGGTTGGCATGGGTGGTGACGAGCAGCGGGGAAAATGGCGTCGATGGGGAGGTGTCGGCCTGCTCCTGCTCGCCCTCTGGCCGGTGTTTGCCCGGGCCGGTGAAGATCGTCAGCCGCTTGACCGGCTTCAGGCCTTTCTCAGCGGGCTCAAGAGCATCGATGCCGATTTTGTTCAGCAGGTTACCGATCCCGCGAGTGGCAAGCTGACCGAATACAGGGGAAGATTGACGGCGGTTCGTCCGAACCTGTTTCGCTGGGATTATCGCACCCCCTACGTGCAGTTGATTGTTTCCGACGGACAGTGGATTTGGCACTATGAGCCGGAACTTCGCCAGGCAACCCGTGTCTCAGCCAGCCAAATGGAGAAAACGCCAGCCGGGTTCCTGATCACCGGCAAGCGGATCGAGGACTCCTTCGACTGGAAGGCCTTCCCCGACCCGGACTGGAAAACCCCGGCCGTCACCCTGCACCCCCTGAAGGCGGATGGCAATTTTCAGGAGATTTCCGTTACCCTGGATGGCGATGGCGGGCGCATACGCCATATGATCGTCGTCGATAACCTGGGTAACCGTTCACGTTTTACGTTTCAGGATATGCGCCAGAAGCGCACCATGGAGATGCAAGAGTTCCACTTCGTGCCGCCGGCTGGGGTGGATATCGTCGCCGAGTAAAGGAGGTTTTCGTCGTGCCGTCATTCGATGTCGTCTCGAAGGTGGATCTGCAGGAGGTGGACAATGCCATCCACCAGTCCGCCAAGGAGATTGGCACCCGCTTCGACTTCAAAGGGTCGAAAAGCCGCGTCGAGCGGGAGGAGTTCGTGATCAAACTCACCACGGAAGATGAGTTCAGGCTGGAGCAGATCGTCGATATCCTGCGCGGAAAACTTGTGCGTCGGCAGGTGGATCCGAAGTTTCTCGAATTTGGCAAGATCGAGCCGGCGGCCGGGGGGGATGGTGCGCCAACAGATCACCATCCGCCAGGGGATCGACAAGGAGCTGGCCAAAGAGATCGTCAAGAAGATCAAGGAGTCCAAAATCAAGGTGCAGGCGGCGATCCAGGGTGACGAGGTGCGCATCACCGGCAAAAAACGCGACGACCTGCAGGAGGTCATTGCCCTGCTGCGCAAGGGGGAGTTCAACCAGCCGCTGCAGTTTGACAATTTCCGGGATTGATGATCATGGCAGGTGACACCGACCGCAAAGTTGGCGTGATCTCCCTGGGCTGCTCGAAAAACCTGGTCGACAGCGAGTTCATGCTCGGCCAGTTTCGTGGGCAGGGGTATCAGCCCACCAACGACCCCAGTCAGGCCGACATTCTGGTCGTCAACACCTGTGCTTTTGTTGCCGAGGCCGAAGCCGAGTCGCGTGAGGCGATCCGCGATATGCTCGCGATCAAAAAAGATCATCCCGGCAAGCGCATCGTCGTTACCGGTTGCCTCTCCCAGCGCTACGGGGAGCGGCTGGCGCAGGAGTTTCCTGGTCTCGATGTCATCCTTGGCTCTGGGCAGTACCAGCGGCTTGTTCCCCTGATCAAATCGAGTAACCCCAGTCCCGAACAGCCCCTGGTTGGTTTGGGGCCACCCACTTTTCTGCCCAAGGGCAGCTCCGATCGCATCCTGACCACCCCCGCGCACACCGCCTACGTCAAGATTGCCGAAGGGTGCAACAACCCCTGCACTTTTTGCATCATCCCCAGGCTGCGCGGCCCGTTCCGCTCGCGCATGCCGCGGGACATCGAACAGGAGGTGCGCAAACTGGCCAAACAGGGGGTGAAGGAGATCAATCTCGTCTCCCAGGATACAACCCTCTATGGTCGCGATCTCAGCCCGCGCACCGATTTGCCCTCGCTGCTGAATCGTCTGGGCGATGTCGAGGGGATCGAGTGGATCCGGATGCTCTACCTCTATCCAACCTTGATCAGCGATCGTCTGCTGATCACCGTCTTGCGCCAGCAGAAGGTGTTGCCTTACCTCGACATGCCTTTGCAGCATTTTGACACCGGGGTGCTGACGCGGATGAAACGCGCGGAGCGGGCGCCTTCGGTGCGGCGTCTGTTGCGGCGCATTCGCGGGGTTTTGCCGCTCGCCTTCATCCGTACAACGATGATGGTCGGCTTTCCCGGGGAGACTGATGAGGAGTTCCAGTCCCTTTATGACTTTGTCGCCGAGGCGCGTTTTGACCACCTGGGGGTGTTTATCTACTCTGGCGAGGAGGGGACGCAGGCCTGCGACATGCCCGATCAGGTCTCCCACCACGTGGCCGAGGAGCGCCGTGCCCGCTTGATGGCCCTGCAACAGAATATCAGCCGCGAGAAGCTGGCCAAGTTTGTTGGTCAGGTATTGCCGGTGCTGATCGATCATGCCTCGCCGGGAGGTGGGTCGTTGTTGCAGGGGCGGCATGTCGGGCAGGCACCGGAGGTGGATGGGGTGGTCTACATCAACGATGGACCGCGCGTCGAACCCGGTCGCATCGTGCCGGTGCAGATTACCGAATCGCACGAGTACGATCTGGTCGGTCGCATCCTCCCTTCCGCTCTGGAGGGGCCGAGGGGATGAAAAGCGCCGGCGGTGGCCGCTCCCCGCTGGCCGACCGCATGCGCCCCACCACCCTCGATCACGTCCTGGGTCAGGAGAGATGGACCGGGCCCGGCGGCTTGATCCGAACCGCCCTGGAAGGGGATCATCTGCCATCGTTGATCCTCTGGGGTCCCCCGGGGTGTGGCAAAACCACTCTGGCGCGGGTGATTGCCGCCCGGACGCGACAGCATTTTGAGTCGGTATCGGCGGTTTTCTCCGGCGTGCGCGAGTTGCGGGCGGTGGTCGAGCGGGCACGGACTGCCAGGGAAAAGGAGCAGGTTGGCACCATCCTCTTTGTCGACGAAATCCATCGCTTCAACAAGGGTCAGCAGGATGCCTTTCTGCCGTTCGTCGAGGATGGCACCCTGGTTCTGATCGGTGCCACGACCGAAAACCCCTCCTTCGAGCTGAATGGCGCTTTGCTGTCGCGCTGTCGGGTGGTGGTCCTGGAACCACTCGCCGAGGCGGCGATCATGACGCTTCTCGAAGGGGCGTTGCGGGACCCGGTGCGCGGGTATGGCGGGCGTCTCCTCCGGCTTGAGGAGGGTCTGTTGGCTGAAATGGCCAGACGCGCCGGCGGCGATGCGCGTTACGCCTTGAATCTCCTGGAGACCCTTGTCGAACTCTCCGGCGATGATGACGATGCCTCCGCGGAACGTCGGTTGGGGATGGGCGATCTGGAAAGATCCCTCATTCGGCGCGCCGCCCTCTTCGACAAGGCGGGCGAGGGGCATTACAACCTGATCTCGGCCCTGCACAAATCCCTGCGTGGCTCTGATGTCGATGCCGCGCTCTACTGGTTGGCGCGCATGCTGGTGGCGGGGGAAGATGGGCTCTACATCGCCCGACGCATGGTGCGTTTTGCCACCGAGGATATCGGCAACGCCGATCCGCAAGCTTTGGCGATCACCCTGCACGCCCGTGATGCCTACCACTTTCTCGGGGCACCGGAGGGGGAGTTGGCCCTGGCGCAGGCGGTGGTTTATCTGGCGACAGCGCCGAAGAGTAACAGTATTTACATGGCCTTTGGTGTCGCGCGTCGTCTGGCGGCAACCAGCGGGCACCTGCCGCCGCCCCTGCACATTCGCAACGCCCCGACCACGCTCATGAAGGAACTCGGTTACGGATCCGGCTACCTCTATGCGCATGACTACGAGGGCGGCTACGTCGCCCAGGAGTATTTGCCCGACTCCCTGCGTAACGAGCGCATCTACCAGCCGGTCGAGCGTGGCTTTGAGCGCGAGATTGCCCGGCGGCTTGGTTACTGGCGACGTTTGAAGGGGCAGGGCAACATGTGACCCGTACTTGGCAAGGGGAGATGGAGGGAGGCGTTTGCCGGGGAGATGGTTGAATACGACGTCGTCTTGCAATTCGGGTTTGTAGGAGACTACGGTAACGGGGTTTGAGAATATGTGGAGACCCATTGTAGCCATCGCGTTTGGTTCCGCGCTTGGCGCCCTGTTGCGCTGGGTGCTTGGGACCAGGCTCAATGCCCTTTTTCCGGCGATTCCGCCGGGAACACTGACTGCGAACCTCGTAGGAGGCTACGTGATCGGCGTGGCGGTGGGGCTCTTTGCCGATATGCCGGGAATGGCCCCGGAGTGGCGTTTGTTCATCATCACCGGCTTTTGTGGCGGGCTGACCACCTTCTCCACTTTTTCGGCGGAGGTGGTTACGCTGTTGCAACAGGAACGCCTGATCATGGCCCTGGTTGCCATTGCCGCCCATGTCAGCGGCTCCCTGGCGATGACCCTGCTCGGGTTGGCATCGTGGCACTGGTTGCGGACACGCTGAAGGGGTTGGTGCGGAGGGGGGGAGTATGAAAGGCTGCCAAATCACTTTTTTTACCGTGCAGGATCATCGCCATAAGGGTCGGCCGGTCGGCGAGTGGCTTGTGCATCTCGCCAGGGAGATGGGGCTGCGCGGGGCGACGCTCGTGGGAGGCGGCGAGGGGTTCGGGCGCCACCACCGTCTTCACTCCGCCCACTTTTTCGAACTTGCCGATCAACCGATCGAAATTGTGATGGTCATCAGCGAGGAAGAGGATAAACGCCTACTCGAACGCCTTCGCACCGAGGGCGTGCGCCTGTTCTACGTAAAAACACCGGTGGAGTTCGGCGTTCTTGGCGAAGATGTTCCTTGAGGGAAGGGTTGCGAAGGGGAGTCGATCCGTCGCGAATCGTTCTTTTTGATCCCGGTTCTCCGCCATCCGTGGGTTCATGGGCAACAATCCCACCTGTTTGATACGCAATCCGCCCGTGAAATGATTCTGGCCGGCTTTGCGGTCCATATCTGCCGATCAACCATTCCAGGCAGCGGCTTGAGGCCTCCGCCGCCCTATCTCCTTGCCGTGTCAATGATATAAAATATCGATAAAAATCAAATATTAAACTTGTTTCGACTGGCTGTATCCTCTCTGAAAACAGATGCGCCCATGGGCGCGTTGGCGGTTGCTGCCCCTGGAAAACCGGGGCGTTTTGCTTGTGGGTATCAATCAAGACATAATGGTGCCGATTGTGACATGTGCCGTTATCAACCATGTATCATCAGTAATCAATGGTTGATGAAACGATCAATTCTCGATGATACGTGCAGGAATCATTGAATAAAAAATTGGTTATGGTATAGGATCCGCCGTGGTGTGTTATTTTTTTATCACGTATACGATCATTTTTTGGATCGGGATGAACAGAAAGGGATCACACGATGGACATGCCAGTTGCAGGTGAAATTGCCACAATTGCCCATGGGCGAGATATCACCCGGGGATGGGTCGACGGTCTGGGGCTTCTGCCCCCCATGGATGCCATCCAGCGGGATTTTGGCCGGTTTCTCGATATCTATGAGAAAGTTCTGGAAGATTCGCAGGTTGCGGCAACCTTCCAGCAACGACGTTTGGCGGTGGTTTGCAAACCCTGGGAGGTGATTCCCGGGGAACCGACCGATCAAGGACGCCTCGCCGCCGATTTTATCCGGAAAACCCTCTCCCGCCTTGATTGGGATGACCTGACCGAGCGCATGCTCTATGCCCGGTTCTACGGGTTTGCCGTTGCGGAGTGCATCTGGGCCCGGGAAGGGGATCGCATCATCCTGCAACAGCTGCGGGTTCGCGATGTGCGCCGTTTTGGTTTCGGGCCGGATTTCAGCCTGCGATTGAAGGTTCCCGGCAACCTTTTTGGTGAAGTGATGCCGGAGAAAAAATTTTGGGTGATCAACTCCGGCGCCTCCCACCATGACGAACCCTACGGCTTGGGGTTGGCCTACTGGCTCTATTGGCCGGTTTACTTCAAGCGCAACGGCTTGCGTTTGTGGTTGAAATTGCTTGAGAAATTTGGCGCACCCACGGCGGTTGGCCGCTTTCCGAATGGCTGCGATGAGGTGAGCCGCAACCAGCTGCTCAGCGCCCTGGCGGCCCTGCAGTCGGATGCCGGCGTCATCCTGCCGGAGGGGATGGAGATCAAACTCCTGGAGGCGACACGCGGTGGCACGCCGGGGTACGAAAAATTGTACGACAACATGAACGCTGCCATTGCCAAGGTCGTTCTGTCGCAAACCATGACCACCGACTCCGGCGCCTCGCACAGCCAGGCCCAGGTACACATGGATGTGCGCCGGGATGTTATCGAGGCCGATGCCGATTTGATCGATAACAGCTTCAACCGCACGGTGGTGGCCTGGCTGACGGCGTGGAATTTCCCCGGCGTCACTCCGCCGATTGTTCGACGGATCATGATCGAACCGGTCGATCTCCTGCAACGCTCGGAACGGGATCGGAATTTGTTCACCATTGGCTATCGCCCGACGCTTGAAGAGATCCGATCGGTCTACGGCAACGGCATGGAGGCGGTACCACCAGCAGCGGCCTGATCCAGAAAGACAAAAAGGAGACACAAAAGAGGAGTTCAGGGGGTATGCGCGTCCCCCTGAACCGGCATGAGGTGCCCGGTTGCCCGGTACTGCCTGTGATTTGAGCGAATCTTGTTTAACCACGCTAAAAATCTGCTATCCTTGGGGCGGATGTTGTTTGATGAGGATCGACTTGTTCCGAAACAGGGTAAGCCCAGACCATGCACCTGAAGAGCGGCAGTCAAACAAACCTATCGCGTCGATTTAAGAGCGTTTTCCTGATTCTTGCCGGCGTGGGTGCCGCTGTGGTGCCTCTTGCGGCTTTCGGGACGACTCCGCCCGCGCCGACCGCGTCGGCCAATGCAATTCCGCCGGAAAAATTCAACGAATACAAGGCGGCCGCAGCGCGTGGCGACGTTCAGGCACAGAGCGACCTGGGGGTGCTCTACCTTTTGGGTCGCGGGGTGGCGGAAAATCTGCCCGAGGCCTTGAAATGGCTCAAAATGGCCGCGGAGAAGGGCAACCCTGTCGCCCAGAATGTGCTTGGGGAGATGTACTTCCGCGGCTTGGGCATGAAAAAGCCTGACGACAAGGAGGCCATGAAATGGTACCAGAAGGCCTCCGAACAGGGGAATATCGATGCCCAGGTCAATCTGGGGCTCATGTACTACATGGGTGTTGGTGTCACCGCTGACGAGAAAAAAGCCGCCGAACTTTTCAGACAGGCTGCCGAGAAGGGCAATCCGATCGCCCAGCGCCACATGGGGTACCTCTACGCCAAAGGGGAGGGGGTGCCGGTCAACCGCCAGGAGTCGCAGAAATGGTACCAGATGGCACAGGCGAACGGTGGGTCTCCCGCGCCCGGGGTTCCCGGCGCGGCGGCGGCCACGTCCCCCGGCGATGCCGGTGCCGCCGCTTCGGTACCGGCCGCTCCGCCACCCCACAAATGGCAGGGCGCTGGCGCTGACGAGGCCGAAAAGGGATCCAAGGCCCTGGATGCCGGGGATCGTGAGGGGGCCCTCTCCCTCTTTCTTGCCGCCGCTGAGAAATCGCCCGAGGATGAGGAGATCCAACGCAACGTCGGCCAGCTCAGCATGGACCTGGGAAAAAATGCCCAGGCCGCCGACTATTTCAAGCGCGCGGTGGTGCTGGCGGTCAAGGCAAAAGCCCTTGGTCGTGTCGCCGAACACAACGTCCGCTTGCGTGAACTGGCGGTGATTCGCCCGGAGGCGCTGGAGAAACAGACGACCAAGGTCTCCGCACCACCGCCAGGCGAGGAGGCGGCAAAACGGGTCAACGCCTGGTCGGCGATCCTTGACCAGGCAACGGCGGCCAGTGTCAAGGGCCAGGATGCCGAGGCCCTGAAGCTGGCCCAGTCCGCGTTGGCTAACGCGCAAAAATTTTTCGGCAAGGGTCACTACCTGACGCAAACCTCGCGCCGCGATGTCGCCACCTACCTCTTCCGCACCGGCCAGCGTGACAAGGCGCGTGCCCTGATGGGCGAGGCGATCCAGGCGATGCGCAAGCTTCTGGGCGCCGATCATCCGGAAACCCTGGCGATGCAAATCCGTCTTGGCGGCATGCTCGAAGAGGGTGCGCTCTATCCGGAGGCCCTCAAGGTGTACACCGAGGTGCAGCAGGGGTATGCAAAATCCCTCGGGGCCGATCACTTCGATACCCTGGGCGCCGCGCGTGCTGTCGCCCGCATCGAGCAGGATCTGGGGCACTACGCCGACAGCGAAAAACGCCTGGAGGCGGTGTGCCAGAAATTGACCGATCAACTGGGCCCCTACCACGAGGAGCGCGCCGACTGTCTCGGGCAGCTGGCCCGCCTGCAGGTTCAGGGCGGACGCTACGATGTCGCGGAGAAATCCTACGAACAGCTTCTGACTTTGCAGGGCGAGATCCGGCCGCCCACCGCCACCGCCTTCCGCGAGGCGCGTCTTGGGCAGGCGGAGCTTTTCCGCTTTCTGGCGCGCTACGACCAGGCGGAAGGGATCCTGAAGGAGATTCTCGCCGCCGGGGAGAAGGAGACTCCGCCACTTGCCGGCCGGCTCCTGGTGCGCACCCAGGATTTGCTTGCCCAGGTTTACGAGGATCGCGGCGACTTCGTCCAGGCCGAAAAGCTCATGCGCCAGGTGATTGCCCAGGAGACCAAAGCCCTGGGTCCGGAACATCCGGATGTTATCGCCAGCTTAAGCGGCCTCGCCGGCATTCTGAAACGAGCCGGGCAGCAGGAGGCGGCGGAGAAGATTTACAACGGTGCCTTGCAGCGCGCGCGCAAGCTGCTCGGGGCCAACCACCAGACGACGATCGCCCTGCTCAACAATCTCGGTCTGATTCTCGAAGAGGAGGGGTTGTACGATCAAGCGGAGCCGATGTTCAAGGAGGCGCTCAAGGCCGGACAGACGCTGCTGGGTGAGGATCACCCCACCACCATCGCCGCCATGAACAGCCTGGCCATGCTCTACGAGAGTCAGGGCAATTTTGACAAGGCCCGCCCGCTCTACGCAAAAACCATTACCCTCTCGAGCAAACGCCTCGGGCGTGAACATCCGGATACCGTTGCCTTTGTCAATAACCTCGCCTACCTGGATTTGATGCGTCAGGATTATGCCAGCGCCGCCAGGCAGTTTCAGGAGGTGGTGACCCTCTGGGCAAAGACGCTGGGAGAGAAAAATCCCAAAACCCTCAAGGGGATGAACAACCTCGCGCGCGCCCTGCACAAGCTCTCCCGCCACGATGAGGCCGAGAAGCTGTTCAAGAAGACCCTCGCCCTGCGCGAGGAGGCACTGGGCGGCACGCACATGGATACCCTGCGTTCGATGCAGGATCTCGCTGCCCTCTACCGCGATCGGGGACGCAACCAGGAGGCTGACGAACTCTTCCAGAAAACTTTGCAACTGGAGGAAAAAATTCTTGGGCCCCAGCACCCCTACACCTTTGAAACCATGGGCGGGCTCGCAGGTGTCAAGGAGAACCTGAAGGATACCCAGGCGGCGTTTGCGATCCGGCAGACCCTCTTTGCCCGCCGCACCGAGTTTCTCAACCGCATGATGTGGGTCGCTGGCGACAATGCCCGCGAGGGGTATGTGCGCCTGCATCAGCCGGAATTTTTCGCCTACCTGAGCCTGTTGAGCCGATTGGAACCGGAGGTTGCGGGGAAGGCGCTCCTGGAGGCTTCGCTGCGGCGGAAAGGGCTGCTGCTCAAGATCAGCTCCGAGGTGCAGCAGGTGGCGCGCCTCTCCTCCGACCCGACCCTGGGCAAACTTGCCAACGAACTTGTGCAGGCGCGCAAGGAGTTGGCTTCCCGCACCCTGGAAGGGCCGAAGGAGGGGGTGAACGGCGAGGAGCACCTGCACGCCCTCAACGCCCTTGAAGATCGCATCAACACCCTCGAAGGGGACCTGGGTCGGGCAAGCCTGCGGTTTCGACAGAAGGTGGCCGCGGCCAACATGGAGGATCTGGTCAAGGAGTTGCCCGAGGCGGCGGTTCTTGTCGACTTCCTGATCTATCGCGATGGCGAGGCGGAGAACATGGTTGCCGGCCTGCTCGCCAAGGAGAATGGTCAGCCGAAGTATGGCCTGGTCGTCTACAAGGATGTGAAGGAGATCCAGAAGCAGGTGGTGGCCTATCGGACCATCATCCAGGATGAAGCGGCCGACGAGGCCGACATGAAGAAGGTCGGCGCCGAGTTGCACGCCGCGGTCTGGAAGCCGCTCGAACCATTCCTCGGATCACGCAGCGAGGTGTTTGTCGTTCCGGACGGCATTCTGAACATCATGCCGTTCAATGCCCTGGTCGATGAAAAGGATGCGTTCTTGATCCGGGGCGTTGATCTGCATCTCCTCAACTCCAGCCGGGATCTGGTTGCCCGGACGACCAAACCGAATACCGGCATGGTCACCTTCGCCGGACCGGACTACAACTCCGAAAAGACGGTTGGCGAGAAGGTTTTGGCCGAGGTGCGCGGCAAGCGGTCGGCCTCTGCCGCCAAGGGGGCGGAAGCGGCGCCGGTGATCGAGGATCTGCCGCCTGAGGCGGAGGAGACCAGCGACAATAAAGGCCCGGCGGGTGGCGCCGCCGAGGCTGGTGCCGCTGGTGCTGCCAGTGGGAGTGGGGGGGGCGCGCGTCGTTCCGCGGCGCTCAGCCAGTTGCGGGCGGGTCTGCGGGCCTTCTCGGTGGGCATGCGCGGCCTGCGTTTTGATCCGTTGCCCGGCGCCCTGAAGGAAGGGGAGTTGATCAACGACAACGTCTCCAAGGCCAAGAAAGAGGTGAAGCTGTTCACGCAAAACGACGCCCAGGAGAAGGGGATCAAGGGTATCACCTCCCCGGACATCCTGCACGTCGCCACGCACGGATTTTTCCTCAAGGCGGATGACAATCTCAAGAAACGCCTGCTCAGGCTTCAGCGTAGTGCCGAGGTGCAGCTTCCGCCGCCGGGGGATAACCCGCTGTTGCGTTCGGGGTTGGCTTTTGCCGGCATCAACGCCAACGCCCCTTTCCTCGGGGAGATCGATACCGAAAACGATGGTGTGTTGACCGCCCTTGAGGTGATGAGCCTCAACCTGACCGGAACGCGTCTGGCGGTGCTTTCCGCCTGCGAAACCGGCCTGGGCGAGATTCACGAAGGGGAGGGGGTGTACGGTCTGCGGCGTGCCTTCCAGGAGGCGGGTGTGGAGAAGGTGATGGCCTCGTTGTGGGAGGTGAGCGACGCTGGAACCCAGGCCCTCATGACCGGGTTCTACAAGCGCCTGATGGAAGGAAAGGCGCCTCAGGCCTCGTTGCGCGAGACCCAGCTGGAATTGCTGGGATCGTCGCAGTGGGGCCACCCTTACATCTGGTCGGCGTTCATGATGGTTGGCAAGTGATTATGGTGTGTGATGGGTGGCACGGCGCATACGTGGAGGGTATCCACAAGCATGACGAGTGTGTAGACTCACCGGTCGGCGCGGGGCGCCCCTGAATGAGGTGTTGGTGTGGGCCTGCGTGTGTGAGTTAATGTTCCAGGGAGGCCTCCGTTGTGTCCGAAGAGTTCGTGATCGGACTCGTTTGGGCCTGAATCCGGGTTTGGTGATTGGGCGGCCATGGTTTTTTCGCAGCGAATCGAGGGAAGTGACATGAAAAGGATCGTGAGCAAACGGCTGGGAGTGGCACTGTGCGCCTTTATGGCAATGGCAGGGTTGAGCGGTTCAGCCCTGGCAAAGGGTGACCCGATCATGATGCTGATCCAGGTCAACGGTCCCGTCGAGTTCAGCAAGGACGGGGCACAATGGAACAAGGTGACCCAAAACAAGATGCTCTTCGAGGGGACCCAGGTCCGCTCCGGCGAGGGAGGATCCGGCAAGCTTGTCAATCAGGTCTCCGGGGCCGAGCAGGAGCTTGGCGCGAATACCATCATCAAGATCAGCGCCACCGGTGCGGAGGTGGTGAGCGGCAAGGGTTTGAGCGAGGGCAAACCTGGTGATGGTGGCCTGATGAGCGATGTCAAGAATCGCTTTGCCAAGGCCGAACGCTACACCACCGTGCGCCGCTCGGTCGACAAGGAGGCCAAGGCGGAAAAGGTTGATGTAGCCAAGGAGATCACGCTCTCTGCCGGCTATCCCGATTTGGTTTGGGAGGGGCGGGGACAGAACACCAGCTACGAACTGGTCATCGATGGCAAAAAGATTCCGGTTCCCGCGGCGACAGGCCCGATTGTGCGTCACAAGGTGGCCGGGTTGACGCCAGGCCAGCACAAGTACCACGTCATCCTGCATGGTCCTGACAATGCGGTGAGCAAGGAGGAGAGTCCCGGTACCCTGACCTGGATGTCCCCGGCGGAAGAGGATGCCCTGAAGAAGGAGATCGCGGTGACCGAGAGCAAATACCCTGGCAACCTCTTTGCCCTGGGCTCGCTCATGGAGAAGCGTGGTCTGACGGTTGCGGCCATGGACAATTTTCAGCAATACCTGGCGCGCAGCGGCGATGACAACGACTTCCGGCCGTTTTTGATCAAGACGTTGCAGGATCTCAAACTCAACGAGTTGAAGAAAGCCGAGGCCCAGAAGTACAACAGTCAGGCCGGCAAGCCCTGATTGGCGTTGATCGGGTCGGCGTCGGATCGACCCGGGGTTTTGCTTTACGGTGCGCGGGTGGCGGGAGTCGTTGGAGATGAAGAAGCTGCTGAAGAGATACGACGTTTTTCTCACGATCCTTTTTTTTCTTCTGGCGATTCCCGCCGCCCACTATGAGTTCTTCTCCCTCCTGGAGGATCAAACGCTCTCCTTCAGGCACATCCTGCGCATGTCCTACGGCAACCAGAAGGCGGTTGCCCCTGGCAATGAAGTCGTTTTGATCAATACCGACGAGGCCTTTTTTCGCGACTACAAGAGCTTTCCTCTGCGTCGGACCGACATTGCCAAGATTGCCGCCAATGTGCGCAAGCTGGGGGCCAAGGTGGTGGCCCTGGACATCCTGATGGATTTCCCCAGCTCCTATGGCGAGGATGAACCGACGGCGAAGATGCTTCAGGAGGCGGGCAACGTCCTGGTTGTTTCGCAGGCGGAGATCGCCGGGGGGGGACAATTCAGGAGGCTCAACTATCCGACGAAGCTGATTCAGAACGTCACCCGGAGCGGCTACACCAACATCAGCTCCTTCAGCAGCGTCGCCACGAGCATGAACCGGTTGCGCGTTTTCCCCGAGATTACCCGGCAGCCGGATGGGTGGCCGTTTGCCGTGCAGGCGATCGCCATGTTTCTGGGGGTTCAACCGCGTTTGGAGGGGAATACCCTCAAAATCGGCGATACTCTGACGATTCCATTGGATCATTTCAACAGCTTTTTCATTGATTTCCCGCGTCTGGTCCCGGGGGTGAAGTACCTGAGCCAGGTTCCGAACAAGGGGCGTTCGGCGCTTGAGTTTCTCGATCTGACCAACCAGGATGTCGAGGAGCTTGAATATTTCGTCAAGGACAAGATTGTCCTGGTCGGTGATACCTCGGAGGTGTCACACGACTGGTTCGACACCCCGGTGGGGACAGTCTATGGGGTGGAGATCATCGCCGATACCATCAACACGCTGCTTAAAGGGGCGCCACTGCGTAAGGCTTCGTTGCCGTTGGAGATCCTTGCCGCTCTGACGGTGATGTTGGGATTGCTGTTGGCCGGGCAATTTCAGCACCCGGCCATACGCTGGATGGTGACGTTGCTCCTCTTTTCGGGCTACGTCGCGGTGGTGACGATGCAGTACGTCACCTTTGGCGTTGTCTTTTCCATGTCCTATGTGCTGGTGGCCGGTTTGCTTGGGTTCATGATCATCAACCTGCGCGCCTTCCTCCTGGAGCGCGGGCAAAAGACGATGATCAAGAGTGCTTTTGGCCAGTACCTTTCGCCGAAGGTGGTCGATATCCTGGTCAAGGATCCGAGCAAGTTGAGTCTGGGTGGCGAGCAGCGCGAGATGACGGCCTTTTTCTCCGACGTTGCCGGTTTCTCTTCCATATCGGAGAAGCTCACCCCGACCGAGCTTGTGCAGTTGCTCAACGAGTATCTGACGGCGATGTGCAACATAATTTCCGGGGTTGATGGCACGGTCGACAAGTTTGAGGGCGATGCCATCATCGCCTTCTGGGGTGCCCCTCTGGACCAGCCCGATCATGCCAAGCTTGCCTGCTATGCGAGTATCGACATGCAAAAGCACATGGTCCAGATGCGCGAGCGTTTGGCGAGCGAGGGGCGTCCGCCGATGAAGGTGCGCATCGGGCTTAACAGTGGCCCGATGGTGGTTGGCAACATGGGGTCGGCGCAGCGCATGGACTACACGATCATGGGCGATGCCGTGAACCTTGCCGCGCGCCTTGAGGGAGCAAACAAGTTCTATGCAACCTCAACCATGCTTTCCCAGTTTACCTACGAGCAGGCGAAGGATTACATCGATGCCCGGCAGCTGGATATTGTTCGCGTGGTGGGAAAAAAGGAGCCCGTGGGCATCTACGAGCTGCTCGATCGCAAGGGGGCAGTAACCGGGGCACTCGCCGATTGCGTCGCTCAATACAACAAGGGACTGGAGAGGTACCGCGCCCGCGATTTTGCCGGTGCCTTGCAGGAGTTTACCAAGGCGCTGACGATTCGAGGTGACGATGGCCCCTCCCTGACCTATCAGCAGCGCTGTCAGGAGTATCTGCAAACCCCGCCGCCCGCGGATTGGGATGGGGTCTATCAGTTTACCTCCAAGGGGTGATGCCCCCCCCGTTCCGGGTCAAGTTGGCGGCGGGGCAGCCAACGGCGTGGACGCCGGGATGGGCATCACCCGGGTGGCTGCCCGGGGTCCCTGGTCAATCAAGGTGGCCGGTATCCGGGTCGGGCGTGGGGATTGCGTGATCACCCCTGTTGACAACGGGTGACGACCTCTTCGAGGGCGGCTTTGACCCGTCGTGCCTCTTGCGCAAGTTGATCGGCAAGCTGCCGTGCCCCCTGGAGGGAGTTGTTGCGCGTCAGGGTGTCGAGTTCTGTCGCCAGATTGCCGAACCGCTGGGCGCCCAACTGGCGGCTCGGACTTTTGAGGGGGTGCGTCGCCCAGTGCACCATTTGGGCGTCGCCGGCGGCGACCCCTTTTTCGATCGCCGCCATCCGTTCCGGCAACGTCTCCAGGAACAACTTGACCACCTCGGCGACCACCTCGTCTCCCAGCTCGTTGCAAAGCATGGCAAAGGTGCGCTGGTCGATCGTGGGGGGGCCATCCGTTGCATCGCCTCCCCGTTGACCCGCGACGACGGCGTTCATTGACGGAGAACCTGACCGCTGGGGCAGCCAGCGTTTGAGCAGGTTGAGCAGATCCTGACGGCAAACCGGCTTGGCCAAATAGTCATCCATGCCGGCCTTTTGGCACTCCTCCTGGTCGCCGGTGAGGGAGAACGACGTGACGGCAATCACCGGCGTTCTCCGCCTTCCGGACGCGGCCTCGCGACGTCGCAGCTCACGCGAGGCGGTAAAGCCGTCCATGACCGGCATCTGGCAATCCATCAGGACCAGATCATAATCACCCGCGGCCAGGCGATCGAGCGCCTCCTGGCCATTTCTGACGACATCGGGGCGCATGGCCATTCCCTGCAACAGGGCTTCCAGCATGCGCCGGTTGAGGGGATCATCCTCGACCAGAAGAAGGCGCGGATGCTGGTCATCGGGCACCTGACGTAGGGGCATCCCCCCGGTGGATTTTTCGACGACATCACCGGTTGTTCCTCCGGATGGCTCAAGCGGCAGCGAATGCGCACCACCCGCCTGATGAGGACCATCCATCGCGGCATCGTGCAATCGTCCGGGCGGGGAAGACCACAGGGAGTCGTAGCGGAGGCGAAGACGCTCGATTTGTGTCAGGTGGCGGCGTACCCAGGCGAGAAACCAAAGCGTCAATCCGGTCAACAATCCCCATACGCCAAGGTGGAGAAGGATGACATTCTTCACCTGTTCCTGAATTCCCTCCAGGATCGTTCGTGCCGGAAAGACGATGCTGATGCCGCCTCTTACATCGCCCACCTTGTAGCCTTGGGAGGCGTGGCAGGCCAGGCACTCCTCGCGCACGCGCAAGGGGGCCATGAAGCGGTAGATGTCCTGCCCCTCCTCGCGTACCAGCTCCAGATACTCTGGCGAGCCGCGTTCAAAACCCTTCAAAGCCTCGGATTCCCAGGCCAGGGGATGATTGGCGGGACGAATGGGATTGAGGCTGGTGATGTGGAGAATCATGCCCCCTCTTTCCAGGGCGATCTCCGCCATTTGTCGTGTCATAAAGGCCGGATTGACCATCGTCAGACGTTTGCCGGTGACGGTCACCGGGTCTCTTTCGGAGGTATTCAGGTAGGGGTTGGGCTGAGTGGTTGAGGTTATGGGGACGTAGACCCCGCCATGACGGGCGTTCCAGGTGCGGGCGATTTCGAGGATCTGGAACGTAAACCATCCCCTCTCCCGTGCCAACGCCAGCCCCTGTTGATTCAGGCTGACGGCGTTCCAGAGAATGGACAACCCCGCCACCAGGGACCAAACCATGACCGGCCACACCCAAAATTTGCGTGCGAGCAGGATCTGATTCAGCCTGGGGGCGGGGTGTCTCATCGCTGATTTCCCACCTGGGGACAATCTTTTTCGAGTGGACGGGAAAAGACCTGTCGGCCACCCGATCGCTGGTCGGATGTATCAGAATTTCTCGAACTCGTCACCCGATCCATGCTCGTGGTCAGACCCCATGTCCAGGTCTACCGCAGGCTTGCCGGCACGAGGTTTGGCATGTCCACCCTTTGCAGCCGCCGTTCCGCCCCGGGTTGGGGGCGGGAGGGCGCGCGGCTTCGAGGACGCAGCCCCGACCTTGCCGCCCGTTGAGGTGGCCGTTCGTTGCGTTCCCGATTTGACCGCTGCCCTGCCGGGCTGCTGTTGACCACCCAGGTGGAAGAAGCTGATCGCCTCCTGCAAGGATTCGGAGAGCGAAGAGAGCCCGTGCGCGGTCGAGGCAATCTCCGCCGAGGCGCCCGCGTTTTGCTGGATCACCTGATCGAGCTGCTGGATGGCGCTGTTGATCTGCTCCGCGCCCTGGGACTGCTCCGTTGACGCGGAGGTGATCTCCTGGACCAACTCGGCCGTCCGCTTGATGTCCGGAACCAACTTTTCGAGCAGCGTTCCCGCCTTTTCTGCCACGCTGACGCTCGATGCCGAAAGGTGTCCGATCTCCCCGGCCGCGGCCTGGCTGCGTTCGGCCAGTTTCCGCACCTCCGCGGCGACCACGGCAAACCCCTTGCCATGTTCGCCGGCCCGGGCTGCCTCGATGGCGGCATTCAGGGCCAACAGGTTGGTTTGACGGGCGATCTCCTCGATGATGGAAATTTTTTCGGCAATCTGCTTCATCGCCCGGACCGACTCCTGGACGGCTGACCCCCCCTCTTCGGCATCCTTGGCCGCTTTTTGGGAGATTTTTTCCGTTTGTTGGGCATTTTCGGTGTTTTGTTGAATGTTGGACGCCATCTCCTCCATGGCCGCGGATGTCTCCTCGATTGAGGCTGCCTGCTTGGTTGCGCCCTCGGAGACCTCCTGCGAGGTGGCGTTGACGGTGTGACTGCTGCTGAGCACCTCGGTCGTGGTACTTTGCACCTGTCCGACGATCTCGCGCAGTCGGGTGACCATGCTGCCGGTGGCAGTCACCGTGCGGCCAATTTCGTCCGAGCTGGTCGCCTTCGGCACCTCCACCGACAGATCTCCCTGCGACACCCGGGTCAACAAGGATTCAATGATGCGCACCGGGTCGATCGCCAGGCGCTTGGTAAGAGTAAAAATCACCATGCTGATCAGGAGCATCGAGGCGAGTGCCAATCCAGCAATTTTTGTCAAGGCTTCACGGAGGGCATTTTGCATGGGAGCAAGATCGGCGATGACCTCGAAGGCACCCCGCTGCTCGCCAGCATGCCATCCCTCCATTTTGATACCGAGCGGATCATATCCCTTGCCCTCTGGATAGTCAGATTCGACCCCGTGACAGACCAGACACTCCTTCTTCATGGTGATTGGCCGCATGTAACGGATGGCATTAATCTCCGGATCCTCCATCCAAAGCTCTTGGAGATCGCTTTTCGCCATTTTCTCGAGCATTGTGCGTTCAAAAGGCTTGGCCTCGTTGTCCGGGTTACGGGCACCGATACGGGTGACGCGAAACTGGTAGTGGACATCCTTGGCCTTCTCCTGCCCGACAGTCCAGCCGGCGACAATGGGAATAGTCTGATAGAACCGCGTTTTGCGTGCAGCCTGGATGATGTCCTTTTGGTCTCGGGCCCCGCTCTTGCGGAGCTCATCCTGGGCCTCTTTCAGCAAGGCAGGGTCATAGACCTTATCGGCATTCATCTTCGCTACGTAGTTACGGGCGGCCTCGGCGTGGAGGGTAACGCCTCGGGCCATTTCGACCAAGGATACCTTCTCATCCTCCTCGATATGGCTTTTTACCACCCAAACCACGAGGAAAAACCCAAGAAAGACAATCAACAATGCGGACGAGATGATCTTTGTCCCAAACCCCATACTCTTGATGAAATCCATAAACCCCCTCCGGCAGACCCCGGTTATTGGTTCAGATGAATGCCAACTGCCAATCCACGGTTGCGTTACGTTGATGGTTTGTTGCGTTTCGGTACAAAGTAATGCGGGCTGTGCCCAAAGAAGACCTCGGCGGCCTCCATGATGGTCTCTGACAAGGTGGGGTGGGGGTGAATGACCTCGGCCAGGTCCTGGACTACCGCCCCCATTTCGATTGCCAGGACGCCCTCGGCGATCATCTCTCCGGCACCGCGCCCCACCAGCCCGATTCCGAGGATGCGCTCATCCTCTGGGCTGACGATCAGTTTGGTGAGACCATCGGGTTGCTCGATGGTCTGTGCGCGACCCGAGGCACCCCAGGGGAAACGGACGACCTTGCAGGGAATGTTCTTTTCCGCCGCCGCCGTCTCGGTCAGGCCGGCCCAGGCCAACTCCGGGTCGGTATAACAGACCGCTGGGATGGCATTGGGCTCGAAGCTCACGTTTTTTCCGCTCATGGCTTCCACCGCCACCCGTGCTTCGTGTGCGGCCTTGTGCGCGAGCATGGGCCCCCCCACCAAATCCCCGATGGCCCAGATGTTTGGGTTGCGCGTTCGCATCTGGCTGTCAACCTGGACGAAGCCGCGCACCACCTCGACGGTCGTCTTCTCCAGTCCAAGTTCCTCCGAGTTCGGACGACGACCAACGGCCATCAGGACGCGATGGTACGACTCCTCGCGCCGCTGCCCCTGGGCGTCTTCCAGGGTGGCGCGCACGCCCTCCCCGGTGTCGACGAGAGCGACAACCCGGGCCTGCACCAACACCTCCTGAAACTGGGGCTGCAGGCGCTTGATGACCATCCGCACCAGATCCCGATCGGCTCCGGGCAACAGGCCGGGGGTCATCTCGACGATGCTGACCCGGCATCCCAGGGCGGCGTAGACGCTGCCCAGCTCCAGGCCGATCACGCCGCCGCCGATGATCAGGAGGGTGGGTGGTATCTCCTCCAGGGCCAGGGCGGCGGTCGAGTCCATCACCCGCGGCGAGTCGATCTGCAGCCCTGGGATCCATGCCGGCCGCGACCCGGTGGCCAGGATGACGTGGTCCGCGGAGAGCTGGAGGGGCTCACCGTCGTGACGGTCGACGACAAGGGAGGTTGGCGTCTCGAAGCGGGCGCGCCCCTGGATGAAGGTTACCTGGCGTCGCCGACACAAGTCGCCCAGCGCCCCGGTCAGGCGCTCCACGACGCCGTTCTTCCAGGTGCGCAGCTGCGCGAAGTCAATCTCGGGCGGGGCGAATCGTATGCCCATCGTCGTGGCGTGACGGGCCTCCCAGAGCACCTGGGTGGCATGCAAGAGCGCCTTGCTGGGGATACATCCGCGGTAGAGGCAGACGCCGCCGGGATTTTTTTCCGTGTCGACCAGGGTGGTGTTCCACCCGAGATCGGCGGCACGGAAAGCCGCGGCATACCCACCCGGTCCCCCACCGATGACCACCACCCTTCCCGGACTCTCCATGCCACCTCCCCGATTTTCCCGCGACCGCAACCCGCCGACGTACCCGCATGCCGCCAGGCGAACCCGCGTTATTCCAATTCCATACCAAGCGGCAACTTCGTTGGCTGCCCTGTCCGCGCCCCGCCGCACCAAGACGTACCCGTCTCGTCGCTCACGTGTTGTAAGCCCCATTGCCATCTTGATCCGGAACTGGAGTCATCCCCTCTCTCCCTGCTTTTCGCTTATCCTGCCAGTCACCACCCCGGGGGACGACCCTCCGGGTTCGTTCGTTCCGGCCCGGCGGGGATTTTCTGCCTAATCTTCCCTACCGACAACAGAAAACCGCCCCCCGCGCACATTTTTTTGCCCGACGATCCGAAGAGCGGCTCGACTGTGTCCCACTACCCCTTGAGCGCGCTTTGAATCTCCAGAAATTCCTCAATATGCTGAAGAAACAGGTCGACCAGCCTGGGTTCAAAGTGCCGCCCGCGCTCTTTCCCATACAGCTCGACGATATCCTCCAACGGCCAGGCCTTTTTGTAGCAGCGATCGTGATAGAGCGCATCGAAGACATCAATGACGCTGGTAATCCTGGCGAAAACGTGGATGCCGTCGCCGCGCAACCCCTCGGGATAGCCGGAGCCATCCCACTTTTCGTGGTGTTGGTGGGCAATGATGGCGCCTGTTCGCAATATCGGGCGCTCGGAACCTTTCAGGATCTGGTAACCGATGACCGTATGGCCCTGCATGATCCGCCATTCATCGGGATCGAGCTTGCCGGGTTTTTTGAGAATGTGGTCGGGGATGCCAATTTTGCCGAGATCGTGCATGGGCGAGGAGAGCCAGAGGAGTTCAATCTCCTCCTCCCCCAATCCCAGCAGGCTGCCCAGAAGTCTTGAGCTTTCCGCGACCCGTCGGACATGATTGCCGGCCTCGTTCGAGCGGACCTCGATCACCTCGCCCAGGGTGAAGGTGACATCCTTCTGGGTATTGATGATTTCCCGGTTGAGTCCGAGGTTCTCAAACGCGAAGGCGACGTTCGCGGAGAAGGTACGCAGCAGATCCCGATCAAACTCTTCCAGGTGCCTTCCGGAGCGAACGTAGAGCACGTTTTCGAGGTTGCCGCGGCTGATGTATCGGGCAAAAAAACTGGAACCATCCAGAAAGTGTTCCCTGAGGTCTCTGCTGCCTTCGATCTGTTCGATCAGCGCGCGTGGCAAAACGTCTTCGAGGACCTTGCCGACGTGGGATTCGAAGCTGCCTGTCGTGGCGTAGACGACGAAGCTGTCATACTCCCTGATGGCAAAAAGGCCCGTGGTCGACCCGCCGGTGGTGTCGTGTCTGTCGCCTTTGCCATCCAGCAGGGAGACGACCTGGTGCAGGATGCTCCGCGCCAGTTTGCCCAGGGAACGCGCCTCGAACAGGTCTCCCGTGCCGTTGACGATGGTGGCCAGCCCGCGGCGCGTATTGTCGATGGTGCGCAGGTCGCGATAGGAGCGCAGGGCCGTCGTCACCGCGGTGATCAGGCGTTGGGTGGTCAGCCGGACCTTGTCCTTGTAGTCATTGATGTCGTACTCCTGGATAACCCGCTGCTCCGGGGCTTGCCCTGGCTGACCGGTGCGCAGGATGATGCGGACGAAGTGGTTGCGCAGAACATCCCTGATATGACGGACCGCGTCCAGACCGGCCTCATCGGTCTCCATCACCACGTCCATCAGGATGATCGCGACGTCGGGGTTGAGGCGCATCACCTCCGTCGCCTCGCGCGCCGTGAAGCAACTTATGAATTCGACACCCCGATCGGCAAAAGAAAAATCCCGCAGCACCAGCCGGGTGAGGGAATGGATCTCCTCGTCATCGTCGACGATCAGGATTTTCCAGGGTTCCTTGGCGAGGGTGTCAGGGGCGGACGCCGACCCTTCCGACCCGTGACGCGGCTCCTCGGCGAAAAACAGATCGGAGTTTAACATACCCGGACCCGCTCTCTCATCAGGCCCCCTTGTCAGGCCGAATTGAAACCCAATCCACCCCATCCGCCCCCAATTGTAAACACATGGCTGCCAACTCTCCAGGAGATTTACCGACCAACCTCGGGGATTGTGTTGGAAGGCGGTCTGTTTGCCAACACCGGGTGGATTATGGGCAACCCATCTCCAGCGTTGCCGATCGTGGTGGAAAAATTTTATCCCTGGGCGGGGGATTGTGGTATCCTCGGCGGGGAAGTGGCGTCCGTAAGCGGGTTTCCGAGCCTCCCATGCTGAGCGCACAAGAGTTTGAGCTAAACGATATCGCCGATCAACTCGCGGCCATGCGTCACGGTGCGCCGCGTGACGATCTGCGTTTGCAGAGGTTCAAACGCCGCGCCGAGGCCTCCCTTGCCGACTACCCGGCCAAGGCGCACAACATTCTTGGTTCCATCTGCACCATCCGTCGGGACGAGGGGGCCATGCGCAACCACTTTCGTCTCGCCCGGCTCAACGACCCCTGGGACACGGCGGTACGCGTCAACCATGTTGCCTCGCTTCAGGATTTTGGCTGCCTGTCAGAGGCCGCCGAGGTGGCCATCAAGAACTGCGAGGATCTGCCACGCAACCCGGATCTTCTCTGTCAGGTGGTCGAGGCGTGCGTTTTTGCCGGCCGCCTGCGCTATGCCGCCCAACGCCTGGATGTCCTTGAAAAATTCCACCTTTTGCATGCGGTGAGCGGATTGGACAGCCTCCTTCACTGCAGCCGATTCCTTGAGGAACACGGCGTCACCGATGCCTCCGTCGAGGCCCTGCAGAGACAGGCGACCGTTTACCTGCGCAAGAACGGCACGCCGATCCCCCTGGTGCGCATTGCCCTCGAAGAGAGTGGGGATGCACCGGCCAATCGGGATCGCCGGGTGGTCTTCTCCCTGGTTGTGCCCTTGCCGGAGAGGGAGGTTGACTCCCTGCAGCTCAAGCTTGACCGGCACCTGCGGCGTCCAACATCAGCCGACGAGACGCTCCGATGGGTCAGGGTTGGCTATATGCCGCACGAGCGCATGACGACACAAACACCGAACGGATCGTAGTTTCAACTCCAGATCAAGGTGGCTACGAGGCGGTGGCGCGCGACGAGACAACGGCCACACGTGCCGGGTGCGGCAGGGCGTGCGCACGGCAGCCAACGGAGGCGCCGCTTGATGTGGAATTGGACAAACCCCACAGGGCTTGGGTGGGCTCTCTCCCCGCCAATTTGTCCCGCCCATCACCTTCAGCTTGCGTTTGGGGTTGGGTTTCGCATCGCGCGCACCCCGTCCCCGCGCCGGTGACCACGCCCGGGACTACCCCCGCTCCTCCTCTCCGGACACAAGCGCTTGGGCGACGACCCCGTCGCGGGTGTTCCAGCGCGCCACGCTCTTTTCCGTGGCTTCTCCCCGCTCAGCGGCGTGACAAGGGGGACCTTGAGCCTGACAGCGGCGACAAATGACCAAGGCATGCCACGCGCCTGGTGTCCCCTCCGCCGCCTCGACCGGGACACCAAAAAAGAACCGCATCCCCAGCTCCGCATCGGTCGCACCACACCACGGGCAGGGATCCATCACGCTCACCGACGGCGCAGGTGGGCTCGAGTCACCCTTCCAGGCCAGTCGTTTGCCATGTCCACCACAAGACACATTGCCTCCAAAAGCAGTAACGATCAATCAGGAAAGGTCTGCCGGTGAGTTCACGGGACGGCCTTCGGCGACGTCTCGTGGATGGTCTGGGTCGTGAACACCTCGAAGCTGGCACCCTCCTTCCAGGCATCCCCCGGCAACCCGGCCTTGATGGCAAGCTGAGTTAGAGTTGTGTCGCGATCCCAACCCTGCTCCGTGGCGACCTCGGGCAAAAACACCGCCCGCCGCCCATTTTTAGTCAGCACGATGCCATGTTGACCGACCCGGAACTCCGCAAGGGAGGCAATAGCCCGCATCGGGCTCAACACGCTCACCTCCACCGTCAGGGAAGCCAACTCCTCCTGGGTGACGGGCTTGAATCGGGAGTCCATCAAGGCCGCGCTGACGGCGTTTTCCATGACCGCCTGGAAGAGGGGCTTCACGGGCATGATGTGGCCGATGCAACCGCGCAGGTTGCCCTCTTTCTTCAGGGTGACGAAGGCGCCGGAGGGACGCTGAACCCGCGCCGAGAGCGTGACGTTGCCGAGGATCTCCCCGGCGTCCAGGGTACCATCGCGCTGGATGACCGCCTTGTGCACAATGGCCCGCGCCAGCTTGAGAAGCAGGGACATTTCGTCCTGGGGGAGGGAGGCCGAATCCTGAGAACCGGCCAAGGGTTGGGTGCGTGTGAAGGCCATGGTGACGTAGCTGACCGAGTTGGCGTAATCATGGGTCATGTTGCCGCTGGTGTCGTACTGCAACAGGGTGGGGGTGGTTCCCTCCCCAAGCATGTGCAGGAGGATCGCCATCGGCAGCAGACCACAGGCGGTGATCTGAGTCTTCTGCTTGTAAGCCAGCAGCCCCGGTCCGTCGAGGGCAAGAATGCGATCGATGGCACCTTGATCAAGTTCCCGAATGCGACTTGAAGTCTGGGGGTCGGTCGGGAAGGGTTGATAGCCGTAGTTGGAACCAAAGTGGGTGAAATCCGACGAGACCACTACCAAGGTAGAGTCATCGGCGAGAGGACGGAGCGTCTCGGCAATCTGGGCAACGCCGGCGGGATCCAGGGAACCGACAAGCACCGGTACCAGCTGCCAGGAACCTTGAATGGCGCGTTGCAGGAATGGCAGCTCGATCTCGATGCTGTGTTCGGCCTCGTGTGCCCCGGACAGGGTCCGATGCAGGGGTGATGCGCGCAGGGCGGCGATGGCCTGAAGGTCCAGGGGAACGGAACCCAGCGGGGTGGCAAAGTGCGTCACCTCCGGGGTGGAGATGCCTGCAAACCCCTGCCGATGGGAAGGACCGATGACAATCACCCGGCGCAGCGCGCGTCCCCGGGGTTGGTCGGTAAAT
>PEAJ01000268.1 GCA_002753495.1 Magnetococcales bacterium HA3dbin3
AGTTCACCGACATCACCGGCTACCCGAAGGCGGCGGTGATCGGTAAGAATCCGCGCGTCCTGAACTCGGGCAAAAACGACCCCGCCCTTTACCAACAGCTCTGGGCGACGATCGCGCGCGGCGGGGAGTGGCGCGGCGAGTTCCTCAACCGCCGCCAGGATGGCACGCTCTACTGGGCCTCCTCCTGCATTTCCGGCATTCGAGACGCAAGCGGTGTCCTCACCCACTTCGTTGGCGTGCAGGAGGATATCACCCCGTACAAACAGGCAATGGAGACGCTACAGGTAAGCGAAAAACGCCTGGAACTCGCCCTGGAGGGTGGGGATCTCGGTTACTGGGATATCGACTTCCGCACCAACGCCACCGTGGTCAATCCGCGCTGGGCGACCATGCTCGGCCATGACTACGAACAGGTTCGGCACCGCTGCCGGGAGGTCTGGAAGGCGAGCATCCATCCCGAGGACCGGGGGCGCGTCCTCAAGCTTGGTCACGACTACCGCCACGGCAAGATCGACCACTACGAGGTCGCCTATCGTGCCCTGACCCGGACGAATGAACTCCGCTGGTTGCTCTCCAAGGGCAGCGCCGTGGAGTTCGACAGCCAGGGAGTGCCGACGCGCATGGTCGGCACGGTCATCGATATCACCCACCAGAAGCAAATCGAGGAGACCTTGCGCGAGAGCGAAAGGCAGCTGGCGCGAAAATCGGACCTGCTGTCGGCGGCCCTTTCGAGCATCCAGCAGGGGATCGCCGCCTACGACGACGGGCTGCGCCTGATCGCCTGCAACCAGAAGTTTGTGGAGATTCGGGGTGTTCCCGAGGAGATGGCTACCATCGGCGCCTCGTTTGGCGACCTGCTGCGCTACGATGTCGCCCGCGGCGAGTTTGGTCAAGGTGATCCGGAGCTGCAAATCAAGAACTATATGGAGCTTGCGAGCCATTCATCGGTCCACCACTTCGAGCGCACGCGCCCGAACGGCATGGTGATCGAGGTCTCGGGTGGCCCGATTCCCGGCGGCGGATTCGTCAGCACCTACACCGACATCACCGAGCGCAAACGTTCCGAGGAGGCCTTGCGCCGCGCCAAACATGAAGCCGAGGCTGCCAACCAGGCCAAGAGCGACTTTCTGGCCAACATGAGCCACGAAATTCGCACACCAATGAACGCCATCACCGGCATGGCCTACCTCTGCCTGCAAACCGACCTCACGGAAAAGCAGCGCGGCTACCTGGGCAAGATCCACACCGCCGCCAACGCGCTTTTGCATATCATCAACGATATCCTCGACTTCTCCAAGGTTGAATCGGGAAAAATGGTCCTGGAACGGGTCCCCTTCCACCTGCGGGAGGTACTCGATCACCTCACCACCCTCGCCGCCATCAAGGCGACGGAAAAGCGACTCGTGTTCTCCATCCAGACCGAACCGGGCACCCCGGACGTGATTGTGGGCGACCCCCTGCGCCTGGTGCAGGTGCTGCTCAACCTGACCAACAATGCGATCAAGTTCACCGAAACCGGCCGTGTCGATGTTGCGCTGCGTCCACTCGACACTACGGCGGAAGGGACGACGCTCGAATTTTCCGTGCGCGACACCGGCATCGGTCTTACCCAGGAGCAGATCGGCCGGCTTTTTCAATCCTTCACCCAGGCCGACAACTCCACCACACGTCGGTATGGTGGCACCGGGCTGGGGTTGGCCATCTGCAAGCGACTGGTTGAGCTGATGGACGGCGCCATCCGCGTCGAGAGCGAACCGGGGGTGGGCAGTGCCTTCATTTTTTCCGCCCATTTTGGCCTTCCTCCCGCGGGAACGACGAGCGTGTCGGTGTTTTCGACGCCGACCTTCTCCCCGGTCTCGGCCGCCGACCACCTGCGCGGCGCGCGCGTGCTCCTGGTGGAGGATAACGAGATCAATCGGGAACTTGCGCGGGAACTCCTCGAACAGGCCGGCATGGTCGTCACCGAGGATGTCGATGGCGCGGCTGCCCTCACCCGCCTGCGCCAGGGCACGGAGAGGTTTGATCTCCTCCTCGTTGATCTGCAAATGCCAAACATGGACGGGTTTCAGGTCGCCCGCACCCTGCGCGAGGAGGGGCGTTTCCAACAGCTGCCGATCATCGCCTTAAGCGCCGAGGCCATCTCCGGAACCAGGGAGAAATGTCTCGCGGCCGGCATGAACGACCATATCGCCAAGCCGATCGTGCCGGAGATGATGTTTGCCACGCTCTCCCGCTGGCTCGGCGCGTTGCCCAGGGGTGCGCATCCCGCTCTGCATCGTCAGCGGGAAGAGGGATCCATTGCCCTGGCCGCGGCGACACTCCCCGAATTGCCCGGTCTCGACGTGGCGGCCGGTCTGCGGCGCGTCGGTGGCAACGCCGGACTCTACCGACGCCTGCTCGGAAAGTTTCGCCTCAATCAGGCCGGGACACTCGACCACCTGCGTCAGGCACTCGAACAGCCCGCCTCCCGGGACGCGCGGGAGTTGGTTCACGCCCTTAAGGGGGTCGCCGGCAACGTCGGCGCCACACTCCTCTATGACCGAACCAAACAGCTGGAGGCGGCGATCCTGGCCGATGATCCGACGCGCATCGCCCCCCTCCTGGAACAGACTTCCCAGGCGATGGACGCGCTGCTTGCCACCCTGACTACGCTGGAAGAATCCGATGCCCCCGCATCGGCCACCGGTTCCACCCCCCTGCCATCAACGGCAACCGAACCCACCCTGGAGGCCGGGAAGGCCCTGCCGGCGGAGGCACTGACCCTGATCGAGGAGCTGCGTGCCCTCCTGCGGCAATACGACACCGCCGCCACCCATGCCCTGGCAACCGTGCGCCCCTTCCTGGACAACCACCCGGAGTGGTCCGCGCTTGAACGCTCCATCCACCGCTACGATTTCGATGCCGCCACCGACCTTTTGGCCGGCATGGTCGGCGAGGCCACCGACGGGGGTCACACATGCGTGACCCACTGACAAAACAGACCGTCCTTGTCGTCGACGATACGCCGGAAAACATCGACATCCTAAGCGGCGTGCTGGGGAATGACTACAGGGTCAAGGCTGCCCCGGACGGGGTGCGTGCCCTGCGCATTGCCGAGGGCACAGCGCCGCCGGATCTGATCCTGCTCGATGTCAT
>PEAJ01000269.1 GCA_002753495.1 Magnetococcales bacterium HA3dbin3
GCTCTCGGTGGCAAGAGTGGCCTGTTGTCCCTGCGCGATCGCTTGCGCGAGGCCATTTACACCGCCGACCAGACCAATAAGGAAAATCAGGCTGCCTTTAAGGGTGTCCTGAACGCCATGGAAGCGATTTTGAAGGCCATGGGTGAGGGGAATCGGGCCATATTTTACAACCGCATCGGTGGCCGGCAGATGACGGGGAGTTTCCAAAGCCGTTTTTCCAAGCAGCTCTGATCACGATCAACGGGTCTCTTTCCGCGGGCGGGAAGAACCTTCGGCACGGATTGACAACGGTTCCCCGCCTGCATGGTTGTCATGGCCGGAACCTCCAGACACAAAAAACGTTGGGAGTACGGGAAATGCTTATCTTGACACGGAGAGTCGGAGAAAGTCTCAACATCGGCGACGAAATCAAGATCACCTTGCTCGGTATCAAAGGCAACCAGGTGCGCATTGGCATCGACGCGCCGCGCCACGTCGAGGTGCATCGCGAGGAGATCTACGACAAGATCAAGCGCGAAACCCGCAAGGCCAACCGCAAAATGTCCGACGAGGTGCTCGAACAGGCCTCGCGCATCCTGTCGCAGAAGTAGCCCTGCCCGCGCGCCGCCACCGTCCAGGCCAGGAGGTGCCAGCCTGGATGGTGGCCGAATGTCGGGTCGGCGTGCCGGCGCGGGTAGGTTCCGCGTTCTCTTGTTCTCTCCCCGGTTGTGTTTACAGCCGGGTTTTTGTGTCCCTAAATACCTGAGTAAAATAATCGGATATGCCGCTCCCACCGCACGCCAATTCCAGATCAGGGTGGCGACAAGGCTTACAGCGCGTGAGCGACGAGACAGATACGTTTGCGTAAGGCGGGAGCGGCATTGCAGATATGGTGCCGGGTGGCGCCAGGGAATGTTAAGGGGGTGTTACAAAATAATACTTGATCAAATATCTAGGATATTACATCCTCAGCCAACCATTCCGCTTTGGCGATGGCGGGGAAGTTTCTCGGGCATCGGCCGGGGCGGGGATGTTCTTCGACAGCAGGAGACCGGGCCCACATGTTCACACGCATTCGCAATGACATCCAGGTCGTGTTCGACCGTGACCCGGCGGCGCGTACTGTTTTGGAGATTCTGCTCTGCTACCCCGGGATGCATGCGCTGCTTGTGTATCGGCTGGCGCATTGGTTCTGGGGGCATCATTTGAAGCTGCTGGCGCGGCTGTTCTCCTATCTGGGACGGATGTTGACCGGGATCGAAATTCACCCCGGGGCACGCATCGGCGCGGGGTTTTTCATCGACCACGGCATGGGGGTGGTGATCGGCGAGACGACCGAGATCGGCGCCAATGTGACCATCTACCATGGCGTCACCCTGGGCGGCACCTCCTGGCGGAAGGGCAAACGTCACCCGACGCTGGGGGATAACGTCATCGTCGGTGCCGGGGCAAAAATTTTGGGTCCGGTGACCATCGGCAATAACGCCCGCATCGGTTCCAATGCCGTGGTGGTGAGCGATGTGCCGCACGATGTCACCGTCGTCGGGGTGCCGGGCCGGGTGGTGATCGGCAATCGCAAGGGGAAGGAAAAGGGCGGGGCAATGTTTCCCGCCTATGGCCAATTGGAGAACATGCCCGACCCGGTCGTTCGGGCCATCACCTGCGTGTTGGAGCAGATGCACCATCTGGACGATCGCCTGGAGGCGTTGGAGGGGCGCGAAAAGGCGCGGGAGACTGCCTACCCCTCCGACGAGCGGGTCATGCCAGCGGATGGCAGCGAGATCAGGGTTGCCGCGGGAGGTGTCCATCGGGGGAGCAATGTCGAGGGTATTCAGGCGGCCGCTCCTCCCACGGCAACCGGCAAAAAGGGCGTGGTCGATTGTCTCCAGGGCCATGCCCGGGTGGCCAAGGGAAAATCAAAATCGGAAGGGACACAGGAGAAGGAAGAGATGCAAGGGGGGTGTGGACCATGAAACTGACGACCAAGGGGCGTTATGCCGTCTCGGCGATGCTGGATCTGGCCTGTCACACGGCTGATGGTCCTGCTTCGCTCGCGGATATCGCCAAGCGCCAGGAGATTTCGCTCTCCTACCTGGAGCAACTGTTTGCCAAATTGCGGCGCGGTGGTCTTGTGCGCAGCGTGCGTGGTCCCGGGGGAGGGTATCTACTCTCTGACTCGCCGGCCGCGATCAGTGTTGCCGACATCATTCGTGCCGTCGACGAATCAATCCGCACCACCTCTTGCGACGCGAACGGCGATAACGGTCAGGGGTGCGTGCGTTCGAGTCGCTGCATTGCGCATCATCTCTGGGTGGAGTTGGGGGAGAGGATTCACGACTATCTGGCCTCGGTCAGTCTGGATGGTCTGGCCAAGGGCTACCAGAAGGGACGCGGCCTGCGTGAACGGGGGTCGCTGGGGCTGCCGGGATGATCTACCTCGACCACAACGCCACTGCACCGGTCAGGCCGGAGGTTCGCGCAGCGATGCTGCCTTGGTTGGACGGGCAGTGGGGATCGCCCTCCTCGATTCATGCCCCCGGGCGTCGGGCACGGCAGGCGGTGGAGGATGCCCGGCGTACCCTGGCGGCGCTGTTGCGGGTGCATCACGGGCGGGTGGTCTTCACCAGCGGTGGCACCGAGGCCAACTGCGCTATCTTGCTTGGGACTTTGGCGGGGTGTGGGTTTGCTGGCGAGGTGATCGTTTCGGCAATCGAACACCCTTCGATCCTCGAACCCTGCCGGCTGCTTGCCCGGCGTGGCGTAACCGTGCGTCTGGCGCCGGTGAGTGGCGATGGGCGCGTCGATGTCGACTGGATTGCCGCCAACCTGACCGCGGAGACACGCCTGGTTTCGGTGATGCACGCCAACAACGAAACCGGCGTCTTGCAACCGATTGCGACAATCGGCGCGGCATGCCGGGCACGTGGCGTTCCTTTTCACGTCGACGCCACGCAGAGCGTGGGTCGTATCGAGGTCGATCTCGAGGAACTTCCAATCGATTTCCTGACCCTCTCCGGCCACAAGTTTGGCGGACCGAAAGGGGTTGGGGCGTTGATCATTGACCGGCAGCGTCCCTTGCAGCCGTTGCTTGTCGGCGGTGGTCAGGAGTGGGGGCAACGAAGACCCGCACCG
>PEAJ01000008.1 GCA_002753495.1 Magnetococcales bacterium HA3dbin3
GCCCTGTTGTTGACGGCGGTATGCGAGAAGGTTGCCGTGGGTCTCGATGCCGGGGTGCCGGTGCGGCGGCAGGGGCTTTCACCCGAGGAGTCGGCGGCGGCACGCGAACTGTTTCTGCTCACGGCCAAGCCCGTTCTTTACGTCTGCAATGTTGCCGAGACTGAAGTGGCATCGGCACAGGAGCCGGGCGGGCATCCGCTGGTGGATGCCGTGCGCACCCTGGCTGCGGCCGAAGGGTCGGGGGTGGTCGTGGTGTGCGGGGCAATCGAGGCGGAGATTGCCGAGCTGCAAGAACAGGAAAAACAGGCCTTCCTGGAAGATTTAGGGTTGGCGGAACCGGGGCTGCACCGTTTGATTGCTTCTGCCTATACGCTGCTCGGGTTGATCACCTACTTCACCGCCGGGCCGAAGGAGGTGCGCGCCTGGACCGTTCATCGTGGGGACTCCGCCTACGATGCCGCTGGCGTCATTCACACCGACTTCCAGAAGGGGTTCATCCGTGCCGAGGTGATCGCCTATGCCGACATGATCGCCTGCGGCGGTGAGCAGGGGGCGCGCGAAAAGGGGCGCCTGCGGCTGGAGGGACGCGACTATCAGGTTGTTGACGGCGACGTCATGCACTTCCGTTTCAACGTCTAATTCCAATTCCATATCAAGACGGCAACTTCGTTGGCTGCCTTGCTCGCTCCTCGCCGTACCAAACACGTACTGCCTCGTCGCTCGCGCGTTGTAAGCCTCGTTGCCGTCTTGATCTGAAATTGGAACAACGCGCACCAGCGCGCGGCTTTGGTGACGGCGAAGACAGGGAGACGGCAAGGCGCGCCGCGCAATCGGCTCTCTTTTCAGTCCTGAACCTCTTCCTCCTGTCCGCCGTGCGCAAGGCGGTATTGTGTCGCCAGCCGGCGGTAGTTTTCGGCGGTGGCGCGGATGGATTGGCGTTCGGCCTCGGAGGTGGTGCGCAGCTGGCGCGCCGGTGACCCCATCCACATCGTGCCTTCGGGGACATCCTTGCCCGGAGTCAGGAGAGAGCCGGCGCCGACGATCGAATCGCGTCCGACCGAGGCGTTGTCGAGGACGATGGCGCCGATGCCGATCAGGCAGGAGTCCTCCAGTCGGCAGCCGTGCAGGACTACCTTGTGGCCGACGACGATGTCGTTGCCGATGAGGGTGGGATAGCCCTGCGGCGAGGCCTCCGACGGGCGGGAGACGTGGACCACCGACCCGTCCTGAATGCTCGTGCGTGCGCCGATGCGGATGAAATTGACATCACCGCGGATGACCACCCCCGGCCAGACCGAGGAGTCAGGGCCGATATGCACATCGCCGATCACCACGGCGTCGGGGTGAACGAAAGCCGTGGGGTGGATCTCCGGAAAGGTCCCCCGATAGGGATAAACAGGCATGGGCACTCCTCGCGTGGGCGGTCGATCAATCAAGGATAACGGGGGTTGACAGAGTCACTGTTCGGTATCGATTCGGGGTGCGATTCTGCCGAAAGCTTGCGCCTGCTGCACGCCCGACCCAACTTGCCCTGCCGCGTTGTGCCTGTGCTGCCGCCATGCGGTGACCCGCAGCCTGGTTGGGATCGGGATGCGTGTCCACCGGTTGTGCTCATGCCGGGGGGCGAGGTTGGTTGGGGGTTGATCAGTGGGTCGCCGGGACCAGGCTGGCCTTCAATCCGGTACGGCGCCGGAAGGCCTCCAGGGCGGCCGCCGCGTGTGCGCCGCGAATCGGACCGACGCGCACCGAGAATCGATGCCGGTGCTGTGCATCGCGCACCTTATGTACATGTGGGCGATACCCTTTTTTGCGCAGATAAGCAAGGGCGCGATCGGGACTGCCATGAATCTGGCTGGGGGAGACGCGAATATCGTAGCCAACCGCCGTCGGCGGTTTTTTGCCATGCCGCTCTTTCTTTCGCGTTTCCTCATTCCGGGATCCATGGCCGGCGGGGGTGTGAGTCAGACCAGCCTGGTGGGTGGCGGCGCGCATCCCGGCACGGGAGGATGCCGCTCGGCGTGCTGATTTGGCGGACTTTCCGGGGGAGTCGTCGTCCCGATCGACGTCACTCTCCGGGTTCTTGCCGTGCGCGCTGGTCGCGGCGGTTTTACCCCGTTTTTGGTTGCCCCCGCTGCTGTCACGGCCCGCGAGCACATGGGCGGGGATGACCTCATTTTTCTGGTTGGTCGCCGCTGCCACCACCACGGCCGACATCTTGGCCTTGTCCAAAAAATCCTGCAGGGCCTCCTGCGCGCCTGGGCGATCGGGGTAGGTGCCGACACGGACGTAATACCACTTGTGGTTTTCGGCATCCCGCGCCGACTCCAGGCGGGGCTCATAACCCAAGGCGCGCAGGGTCTTGATCGTCCCGTAGGCACGTTCGAGGCCGGGGCTCGCGTCAACCTGGACGGTGTAACGCGGCTCTTCCTTGCTGCCGGCATCGCGCACCGGGGTGGGAGCCGGCTGCTTTGCCGCGGGGGCGGTGGCAACCGCCTGCAATACCGACAATGGTGACATGGCCACCAATGGTCGGGCATCGATCCGTTGCAAATGTTCGGCGAGGGGGATGATCAGTTGATTGATGGCCTGGCGCAGGTCGGAATCATTGCCGAGTGGGGCCATGGCCAGCCAGACCATGCGCGGTTGCGGCGGATGGTAAAGCTCCAGGGCAAGAAACCCCGATTGCCCGGGAACCAGCGTGTGCCCGATGACATAATCAGCACCCAACTGCGCAAGCTGCAAGGCCCCTTGGGGCGTTCTCGGATCGGGGGCGCCGGGGGGCAATACGTAGGCGGGTGCCCCCAGGTCCAGTTTCTGGAATCCCTGAAGTCGGGCGAGTGCCTGTTGGATGGCATTCAGAACGCGCGCGGCGCTGGTCTCATCGGTTTTGCCACCGTCCGCCCCTTCGAGGGGGTAGATCCACACGCGCGGATGGACTGATGGCGTCTCCTTGGTGGCGGTGGCGGCCATGGAGCCGCTTGCCAGAAAGAAAAGGGCGGAGACGATCAGAAAAACCAGCAGGAGGGAGATCCGGACCCCTCCTGGTGCCTGGTGTGGCGGCTGCCGATCTCTTTCCGTGGTGATCAAGGAGGTCATCTCCTATGGGGTGGCGGCTATTTCCTTCAGCCGGTAGAGGGTTTCCATGGCCTGACGCGGGGTCAGGGCATCGGTATCGATGGCCATCAGCTCGGAGAGGACAGGATGCGGCGGTGCCGGCGGGAGTTCGGTGGCCGGCACCCCGCACGGCGCGGCGTCAACCGCATGCCACTCTGCAGGGTGAGTCCGTACCTGACCGGATCGTCGATCGTCCATCGTACCGTATCCATACTCCGGGTCGTGTTCCAGGGCTGCCAGGATGGCGTCGGCGCGCTCGGTGACCTGCCGCGGCAGACCGGCAAAACGGGCGACGTGGATGCCATAGGAACGGTTGGCCTGCCCCCGCAGGATGGTATGCAGAAAAAGGACCGTTTCTTGCCACTCGCGAATCCCCACCGTATGGTTGACGATGCCGGACCTCTGCTGTTCGAGGGTGGTCAGCTCGTGGTAGTGGGTGGCGAAGATGGTGCGCGCGCCGATGGTATCGTGGATGTGTTCGGCAACCGACTGGGCGATGGCAAGACCGTCGCGCGTGGCGGTGCCGCGGCCGATTTCGTCGAGGATGATGAGTGAATGCGCGGTCGCCTGGTGCAGGATGTGAGCGGTCTCGGTCATCTCGACCATGAAGGTGGAGCGGCCGCCGGCGAGGTCGTCCCCGGCACCGACCCGGGTGAAGATGCGATCGACCAGTCCGATGCGTGCCGATTCGGCCGGGACAAAGGAGCCGGTGTGCGCCATCAGGGTGATCAGGGCGACCTGACGCATCCAGGTTGATTTGCCACCCATGTTTGGCCCCGTGAGCAGCAGCAATCGGTTGTCCTGACCGTCGAGCAGGGCATCGTTGGGAACGAAGGGTTTGTCGGTGTGGCGTTCGACGACCGGGTGACGCCCGCGCCGGATGTCGATGGTGGTGCCGGTGTGCAGCTCCGGACGACAGTAGGTGTGACGTTCCGCCATTTCGGCGAAGGCAGCCAGAAGATCGAGGGTAGCCAGCGCGCGTGCCGTGACCTGTAAGGGGGTGGCCTGTGCGGTGATATCACCCCTGACGGCCTCGCACAGCGTCTCCTCGAGGCGGACCATTCCCTCCTCGGCGTGCTCGATGCCCTCCTCCAACTCTTTTAGCTCGGCGGTGACAAAACGCACGGCGTTGGTCATGGTCTGGCGTTGTTGATAACGGTAGGGAACCTTTTCCAGGTGCGCGTTGCCAACCTCGATACTGTAGCCAAAGGTGCGGTGGTAGGAGATTTTCAGCCTGGAGATGCCAGTCTCCTGCTGTTCCTTCTGCTCCATGACCTGGATAAGCCGCTTTCCTTCGCGCGCCGTGATGCGCAGACGGTCCAGATCTGCGTTGAACCCCTGACGGATGACGTTGCCCTCCTTTTGTTCGGTCGGGAGAGGATCATCGGCCAGGGCGGCTTGCAGACGACCCAACAGGGCCTCATGTCCCTTGATCTCCTCCCGCAGCACGGCAATCAGGGAGGGTGCCAGGGGGTCGTCGAGCGAAGCGGCGATGCGTGGCAGACGGGCAAGGGTTGCACGCAGGGCGCCGAGGTCGCGCGGGGAGGAGCGCGCAAGCGAAATACGCGAAAGAAGGCGCTCCAGATCGGCAATGCCTTTCAGTTCGGTACGCAATTGCAGGCGCAACCGCGCATCGCGCAGCAGCCAGGCCACCGCCTCCTGGCGTTGCCCGATGACCTCGACCTGACGCAAGGGGCGATTGAGCCAGGCGGCAAGCAGGCGACTGCCCAGCGGGGTGACGGTGAGGTCCAGGGTGCCCAGAAGGCTGCCCTTGCGCTGATTGTCGCGGAGTGTGGTATTGATCTCGAGGTTGCGGCGGCAGATGTCATCCAGGACCAGAACCGCATCCGGCTCGATACGTGTCAAGGATGTGACATGCCGCATGGTCTCCCGTTGGGTTTCGAGACAGTAGCCGATCAGGGCGCCCGCCGCGGCTTTGCAGGCGGGGGACTCTTCGATGCCGAAGGCCTCCAGCGAGTTGACCTGAAAGTGATCAAGGAGGTTGCGCGCGCCGTGGCCGGGGTCAAACTCCCAATCAGGGCGGCGGGTCAGGGGGAGTCCCATGTCGGCGATTTCGGCCGGGGGTTCCCAGCCGGCCGGAACGATCACTTCGGAGGGGGAGAGCAGGGAGATTTCGGTCAGGGTACGATCCAGGGAGCGCGTCAGGACCACCTGGAAGGTTCCTGTTGAGAGGTCAAGGGCGGCAACGGCAAGTTCAATCTTTTGCCGCGTCTTCTGCGCGGCGGCCATGGCCAGGGAGACAAGGTAGTTGTTGGCCAGCGGGTCGAGAAGGTCATCTTCGGTGAGGGTTCCGGCGGTGATGGTGCGCACGACGGCGCGCCGAATGGGCGCACGACCGTTGCCTGGGGGTTCCATCTGCTCACAGATGGCAACCCTGTGACCGGCATCGAGGAGCTTTTTCAAGTGGATACGCGCCTGGTGATGAGGAACGCCGGCCATCGGGATCGGTTGCCCGGCGGAGTGACCACGCTGTGTCAGGGCGATACCCAAAACCTCGGACGCGGTCTTGGCATCCTCGTAAAACATCTCGTAAAAGTCACCCATCCGATAGAACAGAATCGTTCCCGGATGTGCTCGTTTCAGCGAGAGGTACTGCTGCATGACAGGGGTATGCCCCTCGATGCCGTCCGGGGCCTGTCTGGTGGCGTTCATCGAGCCATCAGGGGTGAGGGTTGATCAGGTAGACCAGACCGGGGGGAAGGATGAGCTCCCCGCGTTTGGGGAATTCAAGGCAGCGGCACTCCTCGGGCATTTGGATGGCGACGGTGCCGGTGTATTCGGCGCGGCGGCCATCGGAGGTTTCGATCCAGGCCGGAATTGGCAGATCGCGAAACCGTCCCAGGGAGGAGCCCTGCTGGACCACCTGCCAGGGGCGCTGATGGTAAACGGCACCTTGCTGCGGCGCGGCCGCCTCGTCGAACCCCTCCCGATCCCTTTCGTTCTCCTCTTCCCTGCCGTCATCCGGCAGTCCGTTCGTCTCTCCCGGCCGTGACCCGAATCGGGAGCGCTCGAACCATTGTCCCAGGAGAACCCAGAAGATGGCGAGAATGACCCACGTGAAGGCGTTTTCCAACGTCATCAACTCGCGAAAGTTTCCACCGTGAAACAGCAGGCCGATCACCAGGACCGCGGCGGCGGAGAGCAGCAATGTGCGAATTGGTATCATTGAAATCACTCCTCCCGATCATACGACTCTTGCCATTGTATACGGCCTGCCGTATCAGGCGCAATCGACAAAGGCACCAGCCTTTCTTAAGATTTTGGTGCTCCTTCCGGATGTTGGCACCCTGCTTTCGCGACGAGAGCGTGGTGAAACGGGAGGGCCTGACGTTTCCGGAAAGGTGGATCCGCGGTCGCCTACTGGAGCAGAATACGCGGCTGGATTTCCGTCACGATGCGGTCGACGCAGCTGGAGATGTCCAACCGTCCGGTATCGAGGTTCAATTCTGGCGAGCGTGGGGGCTCATAGGGTGAGGAGATGCCGGTGAAGTTGGGAATCTGCCCGGCTCTCGCCTTGCGGTAGAGGCCTTTTACATCACGCTGTTCGCATATCTCCAGGGAACAATTGCAGTAGATCTCGAAGAATGTACCCGGATCAACCAGGTTGCGAACTCTTTGTCGATCGGACTGGAAGGGGGAGATGAAAGCGGCCAGAACAATGACCCCGGCATCGACCAAGAGCCTGGCCACCTCGCCGATGCGACGGATATTTTCGATGCGGTCTTCGTTGGAGAACCCAAGGTCCGCGCACAGCCCGTGGCGGATGTTGTCCCCGTCCAGGGTGTAGGTGTGCAGACCGGTCTCGAACAGCTTGGCCTCCGTGGCCTGGGCGAGGGTCGACTTCCCGGATCCGGAAAGGCCGGTAAACCAGATGACCAGCCCCCGATGGTTGTTGCTCCTTTCCCGCTCCTGTCGTGTCACCGTGACTGGATGCCAGACCGTATGTGCACTTTTTTCGTTCATGGCCCTTATGTTTCATCAGAAAGTGGAGAGACTCAAAGAACGGCTCGTTCGCCCGGTCACCCGAAACTCCCGAACCCCTCGCCCCAGGGGAAGCACGGGACTTAAAGGCGGAGGGGGCAAGCAGAAACGATGCCATCTCGCAAGCAACGAAACGCCTCGGGGGAACAGGGCCCGGTGACACGTGAAATGAGCACGAAAACAAACGGCGACCGGAATCCGACACGATCCCGGTCGCCGGCATTCGACCGACCAATGAGCGCAGGCTTTAAGTCAGACACGCGCCTCGGTATGGCGATGCAGAATGACGGCCATTTTGTCCTTGAGCAGGAGTTTCTCTTTCTTCATGCGCTCGACGGCGAAGTCGCCGAGGCTTCGCGGTCCCATTTCGGCGATCTTGCTTTTCAGATCCTGATGCTGCTCGTAGAGCTCGCGAAACTGGGGATCGATCTCCAGCAGCTCCTGAACGGCCTGAAGCTGGTCCTCGAACATGGAAGCCTCCTTTTAACCTTGGGGTCCTGTGGGAAAGAAGTCAATTTTCCAGCAAAGTTCCAACGGGGGAGCCGTCCGGGTCGGAGGGTAGTTCCCCTTTAAGTCCCATGTCAATGGCCTGGCGGGCGAGTTGATCGGCCAGTTCGTTGTCCGGGTTACCCGCGTGTCCCCTGACCCACTCCCAGTGCACGACGTGTTGCCCGGTCAGCTGGTCAAGCCTCTGCCAGAGGTCGGCGTTGCGCACGGCACCCCCGTCCTTTTTGTGCCAGCGGTGGCGTTTCCAGGTGTGGATCCAGCGCGTGATGCCATCCTTGACGTAGGCAGAGTCCGTGACCAGCCGCACGCGACAGCTCCTCTTCAGGGCAACGAGTGCACGGATGGCGGCAAGCATTTCCATGCGATTGTTCGTCGTGTGCGCGGCGAACCCGCACAACTGCCTGGCATGCGAACCATAGCGCAGAACGACCCCCCATCCACCGGGCCCGGGATTACCCCGACAGGCACCATCGGTGTGAATCTCGACCTCGGGGCGTGTGCCCTCTGTGGTGCCCTCGGGAGCGATCATGCGGACGACATCGGCGGATTGTCCCCTCTTCCATCCCCTACCGCCGACGATCCTAACGTATTTACCGAAAAGTTACAAGATCCCATGAAGATATTTCCCCTGGTGCGTCTTGATGGTTGCCGCATCCGGGGGGTGCCCGGCCGATGGCAAGAGGCTCTTGGCCCGGGAGTTGCTCTGTCGTGTGCTTTGTTGTTGTCGTCGTCGCCGGTTGCGTGGTTGGCGGCGTGCGGGTGCTTCCCGGGGGTGGCGCCAGGATGAAAGGAGCGGGTATGCTGTTGCCAGGGCAGATGATGGATGCGGTGGCGAATGGGGCCATGTCCGGTGATGCGGGGTGTTTTGGCGGGGGGGCGGGGCAGCCCGAGCGGTTGACCTTCGGCTGTGACAGGGAGGGGACCCTCCTGCAGAACGGTGGTTCCCTGAGGCGTTTGTCCCTTGATACGATCCTGACCGATGCCGATGTACGGCGCTTGTTGTGCATCCTATCCGCCAGATAGTTGACGTGTGATTGAGCGGGGGATTTTGTCCACCGGGGGGAATCGCCGGGGATGCCCTGGTTGCGGGCACGGACCGGATGGCCTGATTCCGATTCCGGATCGAGATGGCGACGAGGCTTGCAACGCGTGAGCGACGAGACGAATACGTTTTGGTGCGGCGGGGAGCGGACAGGGCGACCAACGAAGTTGCCGTTTGGTATGGAATTGGAATAATGTGCGCAGTGTCTCGGATTGATCTTAAAGCCCGGCCGCTGGGCGGTTTCCCGCCGGTCCGCCCCTGGGAGATATGGGTAATTTCGATCGTGTGACAGCGGACTTTGTTTCTGCATGGGTGGCAGGGGCGCTTCTTGTTGCCTGGTTCTGGCGGGAAGGGGCAGGGGGGCGGTTGGGTGCCCGCGTCGCCCTGGCTGGAGTTGCCCTCCTCGTTGCTGCTGGCGTTGCCGGTTCCGGATGGTATCCCGCGGCCGGTGGTTCGTCCCTGCGCGAGGGTGTCCAGCTTTTGGGACGGCTCTGCGGGTTGCCGCTCGTAATCCTCGGCCTGTGGCTTCGGGGACATGGCCAGCGCGAGGGCTTGGGTTCGGTCGGCAAAAGCCCGGGGACACGGGTGCGGGAGGCGGCGGATCGGGCCTGGCGGGATGGCATGCATGCCCGGTCGGAGTGGGAACGGCTCCTGTTTGCCCTCGATCAGCATGCGATTGTCACCTTCACGGACAGCCGCGGACGCATCACCTACGTCAACCGCAAGTTCGAGGAGGTCAGCCGGTTCACGGCCGCCGAGCTGATGGGGGAGGATCATCGTCTGGTGCGTTCCCACGTCCACGCAGATGATTTTTTCTCCAACATGTGGCAGACCATATCCTCCGGCCGTGTCTGGCAGGGGGAGATGTGCAACCGGCGCAAGGACGGCACTCTTTTCTGGCAGGAGACGACCATCGTCCCCTTCCTGAACGATCGCGGCGAACCCTACCAGTACATCGCCATCCGCACCGATATCACGCGCGGCAAGGAGCTGGAGGAGGCCCTGCGCCAGCAACAGGCCCGCCTGGAAGAGGAGGTTCACAACCGGACGCGGGATCTGCAAGAGGCGCGCGATCAGGCGGTACAGGCCAATCGGGCCAAGAGTTTCTTCCTCGCTGACATGAGCCATGAGATTCGTGGCCCGCTCAACGTTGTTCTCGGTCTGCTAGAGCTGCTGCGCAAGGCGCGACTGGATGCGCAGTATCGCGAATATGTGCAGCTTTGCCACAGCTCCGGACGGGCCATCCTCTCCCTCCTCAACGACACCCTGGATTTTTCCAAGATCGAGGCCGGGCACCTGACCCTGGATCAGGTGCCGTTCGACCTGCGTGCCCTGGTGGATGAAGCGGCGCTGATGATGGCTCCGCTCGCGCACGCCAAGGGGGTCGAACTGACGGCCTTCGTGCCGCGCGGCCTGCATACCGCGGTGCGCGGGGATCCGAATCGTCTTCGTCAGATTTTTGTCAATCTCCTCGGCAACGCGGTCAAGTTCACGCCACAAGGGGGAACGGTGGAGTTGCACGCCCGTATCCAGGCGATGGGGTCGGGTGGTGAGGCATACCACTTCGAGGTTTGGGATACCGGCATTGGCGTTCCCGAGGCGCAGCGGGAGAGGATCTTCAACAAGTTTGCCCAGGTGGAGCGCCCCTCTGGCCAGGAGCGCATCGAGGGAACCGGTTTGGGCCTGACCATCAGCAAGAGACTGGTCGGATTGATGGGGGGGGGAGATTGGCGTTGCGTCCAATCCAACGGCCCTTCTGGCAGCGTGTTTCATTTCTCCGTCGTGTTGGAGAAAATGGTCGCGGCGACTGAAGGGAGGAAGGACGAACGCCTGCCCCCGCTGCGTATCCTGATCGTCGGCAGTCAGGGGCTGCAACGGGTGTTGTTCGAGGATTTCTTTGCTGCCCTGGGGGTGCGTCACACCTATGTCGAGGATCCAGACGCCGCGCGCCTGGCCCTGCGGGAGGCGCATGAATCCCGGGATCCCTATCGCCTGCTCATGATCAACCAAAAGGCCGGGGATGGACAACGATCGGAGATGATCGACCTCCACGACACGTTGCCGCCGGGGTTGGGAATCATCCTCCTGACCAATCTGCTTGATCACGGCCTGGATCAGGCCGCCCACGTACCCGGGGAGGTGCTCTGCCTGCAAAAGCCGATCAGTGCCACGCGATTGCGACAGGCCATGGATCGCTTGTTGGGAAGGGGTGCCCCGGAGATGCAGCGTGAGGAAACGAGGCAGGGTCCCGGCAGGGAGGCGTCGGATGCGCGCACGCGGATTCTCTATCGGGACCGAATCCTGATTGTCGATGACCATGTCGCCAACCTGAAAGTGGCCAGCGGCATGCTCCAGGGTCTGGGGTGTGATCCCGCCCTGATAGAGGGGTGCTCCGATGCCAGTACCGCCCTGGAGAGGTTATCGCGTCACGACTACGGTTTGGTCCTCATGGATTGTCGGATGCCGGGTATGGATGGCTTGACGGCGACGCGGCTCATTCGCGAGCGGGAGGCACGGGAAAATCGTCCGCACCTTCCCATCGTGGCGTTCACCGCCGATATCATGGAAGGAAAACGCCAGCAGTGCCTGGAGGTTGGCATGGACGAGATTCTGGTAAAGCCGGTCACGTTGCGCACCATGGGCAACGTGCTGCGCAAGTTCTTGCACCCTCTTTCCCAGCCGTTGGTTCATGCCTCACGGCTGCTTGAGGTCGGGGACCCTTGGACGAAGGCGGTTCCGTCGTTGGAAGAGGCCCGTCCCGAGACCAGAACCATGCCGGATATCCCGGAGGCGATGGGGAGTTTCGGGTTGCCGGAGGAGACCTTCCAGGAGGTGGCGGAGCTGATCGTCCAGCAGATTCCCGACCTTTTGGCCAGCATGGAACGCGACATCGACAGCGAGTTTCAAGAGGAGGCACGCGCCAAGGCGCACGTTCTGCGCGGCAGCATGGCCAATGCCATTTTCCCGGCGCTCAAGGAGCCAGCCCAGGCTCTGCACCGGGAAATCAGGAGCGGTGAGTGGCGGCGTGCGCGCATAGCCCTGGAACGCCTTGGGCAGGAGTTCGCCCCCATCCTGCAGGCCCTGAAAGGGTATCTCGCCCGCCACGCATCACGACCGGAAGGGTGAGCCAGACGATGGACACCATCGGCAATGGCTGGGTGAGTCGCCTGCGTTCCGTTCCCTCGTTGCAGGTCCACTTTTGGTTGCTGGTCGGCATGGTGCTGGTCATGCTCTTGCTGTTCGGTGCGTTCGCCTACTGGCTTGACGCGCAGGAAAGGCAGGGGGAGGAGCTGGTTGTCGATTATCACTTGGCTATGGTCAAACGCCTGGCCCAACTTGATGTCGCCCTGGTCGGTTTGGGGTCACGCCTGAGCAGTAAGCCGGGGGAGGATGGCAACGCGGACGAGATCATCGCGCCCATGGAGCGGGACCTGCGCCGCATCGAGCGGGAGATCACGGAGATGCGTCGCATCGAGGGGTATTACGGCAATGTTCCGGCGAATCGTTCCGCCCTGCATGATATCGAAACCCGCTTTCGATCTCTTGATACCGAGGTGCATAGGTGTATCGAGGAGCTGAAGACGACGCATAGGGTCGATGCCGCCAGGGCCAAGGCACTTTCCCGCGAGGTTGACAGCCTGCACATTGGAGTCATGCGTCTGCAGGCAGGTCATGGATTTTCCGTCGAAACGATCCACAAATATTTTGACCAGGAGTGGAAGACGGGGTGGCACTACCTGCTGCTGTTTTCCACTTTTTTGTTGGCGACCGGATTTTTAGTCATCCGTTGGATCTTTGGGCAGATTCATGAATTGGTTCACCGTTGCGGGCGTGCCGAGCTTGCCAGCCGGGAGGCCCGCCAACGTGCCGAATCAGCCAACGCGGCAAAAAGTCAGTTCCTGGCCAATGTCAGCCATGAAATCCGCACGCCGCTCAACGCCATCCTGGGTATCCACGATCTGTTCATCGATATCAACCTGCCGCCGGAACAGAGACGCTATCTGGAGGTTGGTCGTCGATCGGCCGAGAATCTGCTCCACCTTGTCAATGATCTGCTCGACATTTCCAAGGTTGAATCCGGTCATCTTGAATTGGAGAACGTTCCTTTTCGTTTGGTTGAAATTGTCGAACACGTTGGCGAAGCCTTGCGTCCGAGGGCCCAGGTCAAGGGGGTCCGGCTTGCTTTTGACGTGGAGACGGGGGTGCCGAATACCCTCATGGGCGATCCCTTTCGGTTGCAGCAGGTGCTTTTCAATCTGGTCGGCAATGCCGTGAAGTTTACCGACCGCGGTTCCATCGACCTGAATGTCCGGTTGCTGGGGATGTCCGAACAGGGGTTCGCCCTTGAATTTGCGGTTCGTGATACCGGAATTGGTATTGCGCCGGAGCAGGTGGCGGGAATTTTTCAGATGTTTACGCAGGTCGATGCCAGCACGACGCGACGTTTTGGCGGCACCGGTCTGGGGTTGGCGATTTCTCGGCATCTTGTGGAGAAGATGGGGGGAAGCATCCACGTCGAGAGCGCGATAGGGAGGGGGAGCCGCTTCTGGTTCGGGGTCACCCTGCGCGCGGCGGAGGTTGCGCCCATCTCCGAGGTTGTGTTGCCCCCCGTGCCATCGGAAGATCGTGGGCCTGTCAGGGCGATGCCGGATCGCGGCAGCGAGGCTTTGCCCTGGCGTCTCCTGGTAGTGGACGACTCGGAGGACAATCGCCTGCTCGTGCAGGCCTTCCTGAAGGATCATCCCTACCGGGTGGACACCGCCGAAGAGGGGGAGAGTGCCCTGGAGAAATTGCGGTTTAATCGTTACGACCTTGTTATCATGGATTTGCAGATGCCCATCCTCGACGGTTTGGAGGCAACGCGCCGCCAGCGTCAGCGGGAGCGAGAGCAGGGGGTGCCACGCGTGCGTATCCTTGCCCTGACGGCGCACGCCTTGGAAGAGGATGAACGTCGTGCCCTCGAGGCGGGTTGTGACCGGTTCCTGACCAAGCCGATTCGGCGGGCGCGCTTGCTCTCGGTTCTTGGGGAGATGCTTGCGCCCACATCGTGAGCGGACGGGAGCGAGCGTCCGCTGTGTTGGTTGCTCTTTGCGCGTTCCTCGCTGCGGTCGGCATGCACGGTCTCCTCCGTGCGCGTGTTGCCACCTCGTGGCCATCTTGATCCGGAATTGGGCTGAAGAGGGGGGATGCGATCCGACCGGTGCCGGTTGTCGGGTGCAGGAGAGGCGCCGGGGATGGTACGGGAATTGCTGCCCGGGTCGGGGTTGGTGTCGGTAACCGGTCGGGTATGGGAGAGAAGCCCTTGGCAGCCACCGCGTTTTCGTTTCCTCGAGTGCCATTCGGACGGTTGAAGGGTTCGAGCGATATTTTCATGGCCGTCGGCATCATCCTGGTGCTGGCGATCATGATCCTCCCCTTGCCGGCGACGGCCCTGGATCTGTTTTTGTCCGTCAACATCTCTCTCTCCATCGTCATTCTTCTGACGACTCTCTATGTCCACAAGCCGCTTGAGTTTTCGTCATTTCCGAGCGTGCTGCTGATCACGACCCTGTTCCGGCTGTCGCTCAACATCTCGACGACGCGGCGCATTCTCCTGCATGGCGGGGAGGGGGAGTCGGCGGCGGGCGAGGTGATTCGCGCCTTTGGCCAGTTTGTGGTCGGGGGCAATCCGGTGGTGGGGATCATCGTTTTCTCCATCCTGGTCATCATCAACTTTGTCGTCATCACCAAGGGCGCCGGGCGCATCGCCGAGGTGGCGGCCCGCTTCACCTTGGATAAGATGCCCGGCAAACAGATGGCCATCGACGCCGACCTCAACTCCGGCCTGATTACCGAAGCGGAGGCTAAGCGGCGGCGGCGGGAGATCGAGGAAGAGTCCGAGTTTTTCGGGGCCATGGATGGTGCCTCGAAGTTCGTGCGCGGCGAGGCGGTGGCGGGTGTCTTGATCACCATCATCAACATCGTCGGCGGGTTTATCATCGGTGTTGCCCAGCAGGGGCTGACGGCGGCCGACTCGGCCAACATCTACACCATCCTGACTGTCGGCGATGGTCTGGTTGCCCAAATTCCGGCACTGGTCATCTCCACCGCGGCCGGTTTTCTGGTGACCCGCGCCTCGTCCGATCACCACATGGCCGAGCATGTTGGCGGGCAGGTGACGGCGCAACCGCGCGTGATTCTCATCAGCGCGGCGGTGCTCGGGCTCTTTGCCATTTTGCCCGGCATGCCGACCCTGGCCTTCTCCACGCTTGCGCTGTTGTTGGGTGGGTGGGCTTATCTGCTCTTTCGGCGTCGGGAGGTGGCCGAACGGAAACGGGTCGTCGAAGAGGCCGAACAGGCGCAGGTGGTTGCCAAGACCGAGGAGCCGATCGAAAATTTCCTGGCATTGGATGTGCTCCGGCTCGATGTCGGCTATGGGCTGATCGCCCTGGTCGACGAAAGCCAACAGGGGGATCTCCTGGAGAAGATTCGCGCCATCCGGCGTCAGTTCGCGGGTGACATGGGCTTTGTTGTGCCGCCGATCCACATCAAGGACAACCTCCAGTTCCGTCCGGGCGAGTATGCCTTCCTGGTTAAGGGGGTCGAGGTTGGTCGCGGCGAGCTGCGGACCGGGCAGTTCCTGGCGATGGAGGGCGGGGCGATTTCCGGCAAGATCGACGGGATTCCAACAACCGAACCGGCTTTCGGATTGCCGGCGTTGTGGATCATGGGCCACGACCGCGAACGCGCGGAGATGCTCGGTTACACCGTGGTCGATCCGTCGACGGTGCTGGCCACGCATGTCACCGAACTTGTCCACACCTATGCGCACGAAATGATCAGCCGGCAGGAGGTGCAAAATCTCCTCGATCTGGTCGCGAAAAATCAACCGAAGTTGGTCGAGGAACTGGTTCCCAACGTCATCAACCTGGGCGGGATCCAGAAGGTGCTGCAGGGACTGCTGCGGGAGCGCGTTTCGATTCGCGACATGCCGACCATTCTCGAAACCATCTCGGATTATGCCAAGATCATCAAGCACCCGGCCCAGCTTGTTGAGTTGGTCCGGCAATCTCTTTCCCGGTCGATCGTCAAGAAGTACCTCGACGATGGCGGGAGATTGCAGGTGATGATGCTGGGCGCCGATGCGGAAAATTTGATCGCCGAGGCGATCGTTGATGGCGAATATGGCTCTTATCTGGCACTCTCACCGCGCGCTGCCAACCAATTCTGCGCGCGGGTGCGTGACATGGTGGAGCGGATTGCTTCCCAGGTGGTGCAGCCGGTCCTGGTGTGTGGTACCCGGGTACGGCCATTTGTCAAGCAGGCGACCGAGGGGGTGATACCGCATCTGGTGGTGATGTCGCACAACGAAGTCCCAGCCAACGTGTCAGTCCAATCACAGGGAACGGTGACGCTCTCTTGAACGCCATGAGCCACAATCCGGGTTTGCGCCGATGAACGACAAAGTATCCACATTCCGGGCACGGGACATGCGGGAGGCCTTGCAACAGGTCAAGGACGCCCTGGGGGCTGATGCCGTTATCCTCTCCACGCGCAGTCTCCGGGAAAAGGGGGGCGCCTTCATCGAGGTGACCGCCTGCCCGAATCCCAATGCTGGTGGTCCGGTACCGCCCCCCGCGGACACCCCGCCGCCACGGAGTCGTTTTTCAGCCGTCGCCGATACGGATACCCCGCCGCCACGGAGTCGTTTTTCAGCCGTGGCCGACGATGCCCCGCCCTCCCTGGCTGGTCGGAGCGCGGTTGATCGCTATCGGCGGCAGCGTGGCCAGGGGCAAACGGCCTCCGCGCCGGCGCCGGGGTCGGGATTGGCGGCTGATCTTTCCACCATTCGCAACTCGTTGGCGGAGCTGGAGGCTAAGGTCAACACCCAGGCAGCCCTCGAACCGGACATGGCCAATCTGGACATGGAGGGGAAGAAACGCTACAGCTACCTGCTCATGCATGGGGTCGAGGAACCGATCGCGCGCAAGTTGGCGGTGGTTGACAAGGGGGAGAAGGAACGGGGTCTGGAGGGGGCCCTGAAACGGTTTCTCAAGTTTCGCGATCCGATGGAGTCACAATCCCGGGTGATTGCCCTGGTCGGCCCGACCGGCGTCGGTAAGACCACCACCCTGGCCAAGATCGCCGCCGAGCTGCTGCTCAATCGTCGTCGAACCGTGGGCATGATCACCCTCGATACCTTTCGTGTTGGCGCCGTGGCCCAGCTTGAAACCTACGCCAAGCTGTTGCAGGTGCGCCTGATGGTGGCGCGTACCCTGTCGGAGGTGAAGGCGGGGCTGCACTCCTTGAGCAATTGCGATTTCATCCTGGTGGATACCGTGGGATCAAGTCCTTATAATCGGCGCCAGGTCAATTCGACCGGGAGTTTGCTGCCGGTGATGGGTGAGGATCGCGAGGTTTTGCTCTGCATGGCCGGAAACGTTCGTGAAACCGAGCAACAGGCCATTTTCCGGCGTTTCTCCGCCCTGTCGCCGACTGGTTTGATCTTTACCAAGCTGGATGAGACGGTAACCTATGGCGGCATCCTCAACGTGGCGTTGCGCGCCCGGCTTCCTCTGACCCTGTATACGGACGGTCAGCGTGTGCCGGAAAATCTGGGTTGGTTGTCGGCGCAGACCATGGCCGGATGGTTTGATCAGCCCAAGGTTCCGGAGATGGATGCTTGATGTCAGGGAAGCGTTTTTCGGGGGAGGGATCCCTCACGGTGGTAGGTGGCAACTGTGCGGGGCCTGTGCCGAATGGGGTGGCTCCCTGAAACCAAAAAAGAGTTGCAAGACGATGATCGAAGATCTCGACAATCAGGTGGCGACCCTGAAAGAGTGGGCGAAAAAGGCCGAGCAGGAGCGCAAGGCCGATGGCGCGCAGGTGGGCAAGCCGGTGCCGACCTCGGTGCTCGCGCGGCGGCTGGCCGAACGCAAGGTGCCCTATACCCTGGCGGTGACCAGCGGCAAGGGGGGGGTCGGCAAGACCCTGGTCACCGTCAATCTGGCGCTCAACTTTGCCCGTCAGGGGCTCAAGGTGCTGGTGATCGACGCCGACCTGGGACTGGCCAACGTCGACGTGGTGCTGGGGTTGACCCCGCAATACACCATCGAGGACATCCTGTCGGGCAGGATGTCGATCGAAAACGTGGCCATCACCGGTCCGCTCGGAATTACCGTGCTGCCAGCCGCCTCCGGCGTGGCAGGTTTAAGCTACCTGACCGAGGAACAGCGCTTGGCCTTGATGGATCACATCGACCACTGGAACGCTGACTTTGATATCGTCCTGGTCGATACCGGCGCCGGTATTTCGAGCAACGTCCGCTATTTCATCCTTTCGGTCGAACGAATCCTGGTTGTTGCCACCCCCGATCCGGCAAGCATCACCGACGCCTACGCCTTGATGAAGGTGATGTTCATGAACCACCGCATCGACCACTTTGACCTTGTGGTCAATCAGGTGCGGGTCGAACGGGAGGCGCTTGATGTCTATCGGACCTTGCATCGGGTTGCCGATCGCTTCCTGAGCATTGGCCTTAATTACGCCGGATTTGTTCCCTACGACGACTTGCTGGTTCAGTCGGTACGCAAGCAAAAGCCGGTGACCCTGATGTTCCCCGAGGCGCCGTCGGCGCTGGCCTTTTCGTCCCTGGCCGGCAAGGTTCTCGAACGTTGGCACCAGGATCGGGAACGCAATGGCCAGGCGCTCTTTTTCTGGCGGCGGGTGCTCGATGAGTCAGCCCCTGCCCCGGCGGCGCGCCCGGCAACGCCGCCCGAATCGGACTGAGGCCCCACGACCATGCAATCCCCGTCTGCCCCAGGATCTTCCGCTGCCAGCGACGCGTGGGCTGGCTTGACCCGGGAGCAGATCGTCATGAAATATGCCCCGATCGTCAAATACGTTGCCGGGCGGATTTCGTTGCGTCTGCCGCAGTCGGTGGACATGGACGATCTCTACCAGGTGGGGATCCTGGGGTTGATCGACGCCATCGCCAAGTTCGACCCCGAACGCGGCATCAAGTTTCAAACCTATGCCGAATTTCGGGTGCGTGGGGCCATTCTCGACGAGCTGCGCGCGATGGATTGGGTCCCGCGCGGGGTGCGTCACGCGGCGTCCCAACTTCAGGATGTCTACATGAAGCTGGAGGCGCAGCTCGGACGGCCACCCGAAGACGCCGAAATGGCCCGGCAGATGGGTGTCTCGCTCGAGGAGTATCTGCAACAATTGGAGTCGGTGCGCGGGCTGTCCGTGGTATCGTTTGAGGATTTGCGACCCAGCCAGGAAGACGACGAATGGGATGTCCTCGATGTCCTGGCCGATCCCGCGCAGGTGGATCCGGTGGAGTCCCTCGGCTTGCAGCAAATTCGGGAGGCATTGAGCCAAGCCATCGCTTCCCTCCCGGAAAAAGAACGTCTGGTGGTCACCCTCTACTACTTCGAGGAGTTGACTATGAGTGAAATCGGGGCTGTACTGGGGCTGACCGAGTCCCGCATTTCGCAGTTGCACAGCAAGGCCACCTTGCGCATGCGGGCGCGTATCCGCAAGGTATTGGGTGGATCATGACCCTTTGGAACCTGATCGTCGTCGTTTGCCTCATGCTCCTGTACATGGGAATCGGGGTGGTATTTTTTCAGGTACGCAGGCTGCGGGATGAGATCAGGGCCTCCGCCGAGCGCAATGAGCCGGTTGCGGTCGAACATGAACCCGAATGGGATGCCCAGAAGATCGCCGATGGCGTCGTCGAGCCCATCCTCCAGGAGTTGGGCGCCATGGAGGAGAAGATCATGCGCGACATGGCCGAACTTCCGAAGCGGTTTGGCGAGGAGTTGGAAGAGATCCGGCGTGAAGTGCAGTTTTTGCAGCGTCCGAACCAGGTGGTGATGAATGCCCCCACCGCGGAGTCGCGCAGTGGCGGCAGCAAGCGTGACGCCTACCGCGAGGCCAAGCTCCTTCTGACCAACGGCGTGGATGAGGAGCGGGTGATCGAGGAGACCGGGCTGACGGTGGAGGAGGTCAGTCTTCTCAAACGTCTCTCCAGTCCCGAACGAACCTCCCAGCAAAGCTGACCTCCCCCCGCGTGCCCTGGCAGCGGGAATGAAGAAGAAGAGGAGGAGGACGGTCCTTCCGATCGTGCGGGGGTGTGATACGGGAGGGGTCTGGTGATCAGGGGTCTCGACGGATCCAGTGGCGTTCGTGTTCGTCGGAGCGCGGGTGGGGTTTCGCGGTTTTGTCTTTGACTTTTCGTCTGAAAGACATCACGATTCCCCCCCATGTGTTCGCGATGAGGGATGGGGAGTGTCGTGCGTTTGTCCAAAAGGCCGATTCTGCGTGCGTGGGTGCTTTTTTGTGCCCTCTTCCTGGCATGTGTCGGGGAGAGCGCGGCCACGGAAGCGCCGCCCCTCTCCAGTGGTCAGACGGTCTATGTGCCGGTCTACTCCTCGGTTCTGCACGGCAATCTGGACGCAAAGGGCAGGCCGGAGCAGGTGCTGCTTTCGTCCATGCTGAGTGTCCGCAATACCGATCTGCGTCACTCCCTGACCGTCACCACTGTGGATTACTATGATTCAACCGGCCGCCTTTTGCGCCGCCATCTCTCGAAACCTCAGTCCGTACAGCCTCTTGGCACGGCCGATTTTTTTGTCGAGAACCGTGAAATCCAGGGTGGCACCGGGGCCAATTTCATCGTGGTTTGGTACTCGGAGCAGCCGATCGATCAGCCGCTCCTGGAAACGGTGCATGTCTATCATTGGGGTACGCAGTCCCAGGCCTTCACGAGTCGGGGGCAGGTGTTGCATGTCCCGGTTCCTGTGCCTGATCCGGCGCGTGGTCCTTGATATTTTCGCTCCCGACTGAGGGCGTTTCCGCATTGCGTGGGACTTTTTGGGTGATTCCGGAAGAGGAAGGCGGAAGTCGCCGTTGGGTCGGCTCTGCTGGTGTTGAGTCGGGGTGGGGGAGTGCCGATGGCCATGATCATTTCCGGCAAGGTGATTCCCCCGCCTGGTGATCTCTCCCCGGTTGGCGGGCGCGGTGGTTCCGCGCCGGTGTCGGCGTTGTCGCCGGGGGATCTCCTGGAGGGGCGCATCACCCAGGTCAAGGGGGGCAGCGAGGGCATTTTCCGTTTTCCCGATGGCAGTGGGTTGGCCTTTTCTGGCGGCCAGGGGCTGGTCGAGGGGGAGCTGGTGCGTCTGGAGGTGGTGCGCCTTCTCCCGGAGCTGGCAGTGCGTGTTGCCGGCAGCGAGTCGCGAGTTGCCGCCGGTCTTGCGGATACGTTGCAGCAAGGCCTGGTCCGTGCCCCGGATCTTTTTTCCCGGCTGATGACCCTGATGACCACCCAGGATGGGGCAAAGGGAGGAGGGGTTCTTTCCGCGGTCAAGGGGCAGCCGATTTTTCTGTCGTTGTCGGCGACGGCCGGTGCCGGTGGTCGTGGTCTGCAACTGGCTGAACTTTTACGCGAAAATTTGCCCAATCTCTCGGCTGAATCCCTGTTGCGTGGGGAGGGTTCTGGCCTGGTGCGACTGCTTGAGGGGGCCTCGCGCCAGGAAGTAGCGGCAGCCGTGCGCGCCCTGCGTGAAGCCGCGATGGCTTGGCGTCAGCTTCCCGATACCGCCACCCCCGAAGGTCACGCAGCCGGAAGTGAAGGGTCGACCAGCCTGCCCACGGCGTTGCATCGTCTGAGTGACCTGCTTTCATTGCAGGACCTTTTACCGCACGTCGTTCCGGCCGGTTCCGCGGACGAGATGTTTTTGGGATATCGCATCTTTTGGTTGAACGAAGGTGGTTTGGGCGAAGCGATCTGGCGGCGGGAGAGGGAGAAACAGGATCGGTCTGGGAAGAAGGGGCGTCTTTTGCACTCGGTGTTTCTCTCCCTGAACCTGACCCATCTTGGCGCGGTGCAGTCGCGCGTGGTGTTCGGTGACGGCTTGTTGGGCGTTCGGGTGGTCGCCGAGGAGGAGGAGACTCTTTCCCTCCTGCGCAGCCACGTCGGCGACTTGCGTACCGCCCTGCTCGCCGCCGATCTGCCCCTGAACGCCCTCGACCTCGCCTGTCAAACCGGAGCGGCCATGCGCCAGAGCCGGCAAGAGGCGATCGGCCTTGGTGGGGGTTTCTCTGTCGCCACGTGATGTCACCGTATTCCAGGTCCGGTATCCGATTCCGGGGGAGGAGAGCCATGTCGGACGATTCCGAACCGCGCCCCACCATCAAACAGGCGGTGGCCTTGCGTTACCAGAAAAGTCAGGATCCGGCGCCGCGCGTGACTGCTTCTGGCCGTGGGCGCATCGCCGAGGTGATCATGGAACGTGCCCGCGAAGCGGGGATCCCGCTCATGGCGGATCCCGATCTGGTCGGGTTGTTGGGCAAGGTTCCCCTGGGCGAGGCCGTCCCCAGGGAACTCTACAAGGCGGTGGCCGAGGTGCTTGCCTTTGTCTATCGCATCAACAAAGGGATGCCGGCCAGAAGGTGAGCGGGCCATGGTTGTGCCCAACCTGACTTTGGGTCAGGATACCCACCCGTCTAGAGCAAAAAGAAACACTCCACGAAGAAGGGCCCGCCTTCGATGCGAAAGTAAGTTTTGACCGCGGAGAAGTTGGCCTGACTCTCCATGGCGTACTGGCTTCCCAGGGCAACCTGCGGTGGGGTCAGGGAGATCTCCCCCAGGGTGTCAGCCAGGCGGGACTGCACGCCACCGGCCACCAGATTGGTCAGTTCACCAAAGGCGTCCCTGGCTTCGTCGATCATCTCTTCCAGATCCGTGCCGGCGAAAGAGCTGCTCATGGCCAGGGCGACGTGCATGGGTGCCGCGAGGTGAATACCACCATCGATGGCACCGCTCAGGCGCACAACACCGGTCACATCCGCTTGCGGTGGCGTGTAAGGGGTGAAAGGCGGTTTGCGAAACGTCGGCCCAGAGTGGACTTCCAGAGAGAGGAAGGCCAGGAAGAATTCATGAACGGCCTCTTGGATGGCCTGAGCCAGCTGGTCGTGCATGGGGCGGTTTTTCCCTTCCTAGGTCATTCTCCGATCGCCGGCAATGACGAACATCAGTCACGCACCCTTGTGAGGTTTGTCGGTACGTCCCGACGGTCCCTGCTTTGTTCGAATCCCCCATCGAGCGTCCACTTTATCGGCGGCCTTGCGGCGCCCCGCCGCACCCGGACGCACTCGTCTCATTGCGCGCGTGCTGCCATTTCGTGGCCATCTTGATTCGGAACTGGAATCGTTGGGTGTTGAACGCACGCGACAGGCGGACCCTCCTCTCCGCCCGCCTCACCCAGACCGGGAGTATCGGCGTTTGTGCGGGAGGGGGCAACCCTTGCCGATGTCCAGTGAGATAGAGGGAGAAAAACAGGGATGGAGGTCCAGGATGGGACCGCGCTCGTGTCACGCGGGACTAACGTATTTCCCCCAGTCCAGGTGCAATCAAGGTAGCCCCGTGTAGGAGCATGGCTGCGCCAGCCGGTATACGAGATAGGTTGCGTCCTGGTAGGCGATCTCCCTGGAGTCCCCTTCCGGTGGCATGTTTTGTCGGCGCAGACGCACGATGTAGTCGGCTGCGTACCGGCAGGCCACCTCCTGCATGCGCGTCAGGGGAGTGTTGTGGTAGTAGGTGCCCAAAGCGACAAAATCTTCCGTCCCCTCCAATTTGGCCCTGTTGGTCACTGCCAGGAGGCGGCGATACCACTCCATTCGATGGTCCGATTGGTGTGGAATGCTCTGCCAATCCACGACCACCGCCCGCCCGCTCCGAAGGCGGAAGTTGATGTATCCAGGGGAGACAAGAAACCGTGTCCCCACCGGTGTGGACGCTGCCCAGGCCAACAGGTGGCGATCTCTTTGCTGGTCGTAAAATCCATTGACCAGGTCAAATTTCATATGTCGCGGTTCAAAGCGCAAATTCAAGACGACCAATAGTGCCGGCAGGAACATCCAAAGCAGAATCCGGTGTGCCTTGGGGGAGGCGAACATTGGCGGGAGGATGCGTCTTCCCCACGGCAGGCAGGCGAGAATGGGCGTGGAGGTCAGGGGCAGGATGGGCAAGAGTGTCAATGCCAGCGGTTGCAGGGCCGGATCATGTCCCTGTGGCCAATACCAGTGAACCGGATCTGGTGGTAACACGAAGGCAAATCCCAAAACCGCCAGTATTCCCAGGGTGGCCAGAAGGGCCGCGCGCCAGGAGGTATCGGAGGGGGCATGTGTTCCAAACAGGAGCCGTACCAGCCAGAGCACCACCATGCCCTGAGACATAAGCAGAACAATGGGTGCCAGGCGCCAGACAAACAGGCGGGCAACCATGGGCAGAAACACGACCGTCGTCAACAGGGTTCCCATCGTGATCACTGTCAATCCAGAGATGTAAAGCGATGCCAGCCCGCCGATGGGGGTATGATGGCCGTTTATTCGTGACAGCGTGAAGCGTGGCTGGCTTAAAGCCACCCCTGCGACAATCCAACCCAGGAAGGGGATGAAAGAGACGGCAAAGTATGATGGGAGATAATGGAAAAAAGAGAGGCTGAAAAAGATCCGTTCTGCCTCACGCTCCTGTTCTGGCGGCAGGGTGGAGCCCACGGTCTGGAGAATCATTGGAACGAAGGCCACGAGTACGGCCAGGGGTGGCAGGAGCAAACGGAGCAGATTCCTGTCGAAAATCCGCCCGTGCATTCTCACGATGTACGCCAGACCGAAGAACGGAAATCCCAGAAGCAGGTAATTGGTGTGAAACAACCCGGCCCCAGCCCATAGCAGACCGGCCCATCCCTGCCGTCCGCACGCGAAGGCGTACATGCTGGCCAGAAACAGAGTGATACTCAACGATGATGGTTGCAGGGAATAGGAGAAGAAATAGCTCAGACCAACACTGAAGGTCTGGTATAACAGGAAAAAACTCAACACCACGCCACACCAGGCCGGGAAGGCGAGACGTGGCTCCACGAGACGCAAGGTGGCATGGACGATTCCCAGGGTGAAGGATACCGCGACGACATTGCCCAGCGCCAAAGCCGCGGGCAAGATCCCCAACCCGTGCAACCACGCCACCAGCCAGTTGAAGACCAAGTGATAGGAGGGTACCTGCTCGACGAACCAATCCCCGCGCCATAAGGTCGGATTGGCCTGACGCATGCCCGAGAGAAGGTAAATGCTGTGGTTGCTGCTGGCATCTCCAAACGAAAGGCCAAAAGAGACCCCCACGATCAGAGAGATCGTTCCTACCAGCCAGAAGTGAGAAGGCGTAGTATCCTCCGGGACACTGCCTGGCGCGATCATCGTTCACACAGCCTCGGTTTTGGGACGCCACCTCGGAGTGGCGATTGATTTGAAGGCTCTTGGTCAACATAGGGCTCCAATTCCGCGGCCCGGTCGTCACAGGCTGCCAGAAAAGGGACCAGACGGCATGAGGCAGGGTTGGTTCTCAACCCGAGGATGTCGCCAACCCGCGTCCGAGCGTACCAGAAGTGTGATACGAAAATCACCTGGGAAACACGTCATCCTTCGCCGCCCCGGGCAAGGTCGAGGTGAGGGCCCGCAGGGTGGTGGTGCGAATCTGGAAGATGGCCATATGTTCCGGGCACAGCACGGCATGGGCGAGGGTTATGCATCGGCTCGCGTCAGTCTTGAATCAGAACGGAACGAAAAGGGTTATGCATCGGCCCGCGTCAGTCTTGAATCAGAACGGAACAAAAAAAGTCATGACGACCTTTCCCTACCATGTTGACCCGATCCCGGAACTTTCCGTGGTCGTCCCCGCCTACAACGAGGAAGAGACTGTTGCGCGCCTTTGCCAGGAAGTATGTGCGGTCCTTGTTCCACTTGGCATGACCTTCGAGATCGTGATTGTGGACGATGGCAGCAGCGACCGTACCCTGGAGGAGCTGCGTGAACTGCATCGGCGGGACAGTCGTATCCACTATGTCAGCCTGTCGCGCAACTTTGGTCAGCAGGGGGGATTTGTTGCCGGGTTGGAGCAGTGCCGGGCCAGTGGCGCGATCATCACCATGGACGCCGACCTCCAACATCCGCCGAGCCTGTTTCCGGAGATGATTCGCCTCTGGCGAGAGGGATATGACGTGGTCAACACCTTCCAGAGCGAAGAGGCGCGGGCTGGGGTATCGCACGCCTATGTTTTTGGTCGTCGGCTCTATTATCGCCTTCTCGCCGCCCTTGCCGGCCTTGACCTTGCCCGTGGCCAGAATGAGTTCCGTCTCATGGATCGCAGGGCGCTTCAGGCGCTTCTTTCAATGCCCGAGCAAGCCAAATACCTGCGCGGCATGACCGCTTGGGTTGGTTTTCGCCAGACCGGAATCGCCTATCGCCTCTCGCCGCGCGTGGCAGGTTGCTCCAAGTTTATTCCGAAGACGTTATCCCTGACGGCTCTTGACAGCATCCTCTCCTTTTCGCGGCTGCCGTTGTGGCTTTTCGCCGCGCTTGGCCTGGTCGTCTCCCTGGGGGCTCTCATCCAGATGATCCTGTATCCCCTGATGGCGTGGCTGCAATTCAAGGCCATCGGGGTGGCATCGCCGCCAAACGGGGTCCTCGGCCCGACTGCAATGGTTCTTCTCTTTCTGGGGGGGGTGCAGTTGGTGGGTTTGGGGATGCTCGGAGAGTACGTGGGATACATCTTGCGCGAGGTCAAACGTCGCCCGGTCTACTTGATTCGCGAAAGCACCCTGCCACCGCGAGGTGCCCAACCGCCTTCAGGGGAGGCATTGCCGGAAAGGAGTGTTGCCGCCTTCGGCGTTGATCGAGGGGGGCGAGCGGTCAGGTCGCGTCTCCCGATCCAAAGGCGACGGCGGCGCCTGCATCGGTACCGAACGCCGCCGGCCACCGGACGATAACGGCCCGCGCGTACCCCGCGCGCCGTTCGTTCCCAAACAAACCACGCAAAAGGCACCCCTTCCGCCGCGCATGCGCCGCTGGCGTGTGCGGCGCGGCGCGCGGAACCGGCCACGAAACCAGCCGCACAGAGGGCAACGACCCACCCCGTTTGCCAGTCCTCTTCGGGCTGCATCCACACGGCCACCCAACCGCGTGCCCGTCGCTTGGCATGGCAGCGGTATCACGCCAATTCCATATCAAAACGGCAACTTCGTTGGCTGCCTTGCGCGCTCCTCGCCGTACCAAACACGTACTGCCTCGCCGCTCGCGCGTTGTAAGCTTCGTTGCTGTCTTGATCTGGAATTGGAACCAGAAGAGTCCTGGGCGAGATTGGTCCCGGATCCAACCGTTGGCAGGTTGGATCCGGGACGCAGGTCGTCAGTCGTTCAAGGTCCTTCGTCCCGGACCATGACCAGAGCGCCCAGCGGGGGAACGGTGATGGAAAGTGAGAAAGGCTTGCCGTGGAACGGGATCTCCTCGGCGGTGGCGCTCCCCATGTTGCCGACGCTGCCGCCGCCGTAATCCGCGGCATCGCTGTTGAGACGTTCGCGGTAGATGCCCATCCTGGGCACGCCGATGCGATAGTTGTGGCGTGGAACAGGCGTGAAATTGCAGACGACAACCGCCTCCTCGCCGTTGAGACCTCGCCGCAACCACGAGATGACGCTCTGGTCGTGGTCGTGGCAATCGATCCACTCGAAGCCGCCTGGCTCATGGTCGAGGTTATGCATCGCCGGCAGCGAGGTGTAGAGGCGGTTCAAATCCCGCACCAGGCGCCATATCCCCTGGTGGTAGGGGATATGTTCCAACAGGTGCCAATCCAGGCTGTACTCGTGCGTCCATTCCCGTCCCTGGGCGAACTCACCACCCATGAACAGGAGCTTCTTGCCCGGATAGCAGAACATGAAGGTGTAGTAAACGCGCAGGTTGGCAAACTTCTGCCAGGCATCGCCTGGCATCTGATCGAGCAGGGAACACTTGCCGTGTACCACTTCGTCGTGCGAAAGCGGCAGGATGAAATTTTCGTGGTAGCCGTACAACATGCCGAAGGTCAGCTTGTTGTGGTGGTAGCGGCGATAGACGGCATCCTTGCGCATGTAGGCGAGGGTGTCGTTCATCCAACCCATGTTCCACTTGAAACCGAAACCAAGGCCGCCGGAGTCGATCGGCCGCGAGACCATTGGCCAAGCGGTCGACTCTTCGGCGATGGTGATAGCACCAGCACCCTGTTGGTAGACGATGCGGTTGAGGCGCTTCAGAAACTCGACCGCCTCCAGATTTTCGTTGCCGCCGTAACGGTTGGCGATCCACTGCCCGGCTTGCCGGCTGTAATCCTGGTAGAGCATGGAGGCGACGGCATCGACGCGCAAACCGTCGATGTGGAACTGCTCGATCCAGTACAAGGCATTGGAAATAAGGTAGTTGGAGACCTCATTGCGCCCATAGTTGTAGATGAGCGTGTTCCAGTCTGGATGGTAGCCGAGGCGAGGATCTTCGTGCTCGTAGAGGCAGGTGCCATCGAAACGTCCCAGACCGAAGGCGTCCGTCGGGAAGTGGCCCGGGACCCAGTCCATGAGGACGCCGATTCCGGCCCGGTGGAAGCTGTCGATGAAGTAACGCAGGTCATCCGGCGAGCCGAACCGGTTGGTGGGGGCAAAAAGCCCAACCGGCTGATAACCCCAGGATGGATCGTAGGGAAATTCGGAGACCGGCATCATCTCGATGTGCGTAAACCCCATCTCCTTGACATAGGGGACGAGTTCGTCGGCAAGCTCCCGATAGCTTAGCCAGCGATGCCCCTCCTCGGGCTTGCGCCGCCAGGAGCCGACGTGAACCTCATAAATTGACATGGGGGTGTGGTAGAAGTCCTGCCTGGCGCGATTTTCCAGCCACTGGGCATCGCCCCACGGGTAGGTGCTGTTGGCAATGACGATGGAGGCATTCCCCGGTGAGGGCTCGCAGGCGCGTCCGTAAGGATCGGCCTTGAGCGGGAGGAGACCACCATAGGAACCCTTGATCTCATATTTGTAAAGATCGCCCGCGCGAACCATGGGCAGGAAGAGCTCCCAGATGCCGCTTTCGACGCGCAACCGCATCGGGTGGCGGCGACCGTCCCAGCTGTTGAAAGGGCCGACAACGCTGACGCGCAAGGCGTTGGGGGCCCACACCGCGAACAAAACCCCCTCGACGCCGTCGATCATCTGCGGATGCGCCCCCAGACGATCGTAGATACGCCAGTGGTTGCCCTCGCCAAAGAGGTAGTTATCCATGTCGCCCAGGACGGGCCAGAACCGGTAGGGATCTTCCAGGTCAACCGGCCCGTGTCCGAATTCGGCGCGCAGGAGGTAGGGGAATATCCTGTTCTGATTCTTTACCTCGATGGCGAAGAAGCCCCAATCGTGAACGCGCCGCATCTCGCCGACCACCGCCGACGTCTCCCGGTTGACCAGGAACACGTTATGCGCGCCGGGGAGAAAGGCGCGCACCACCAGGGTGCCTTCACCCACCGTGTGCATGCCCAGAAAGGCGAAGGGATCCCGGCAGTCGCCAAAGACCACCTGGTCAATCAAGTATGAGGGGTGAAGGTTGGCGTTGTGTTCCTCGTGCTGTGTCGTCATGGTGCATGGTCTCCCTGTTATCCTTCGTATCCCGGGCGAGGCAGGGGGCTGGAGAGTGCCGCCCTCCGTTCCCGTGCGAAAAGCGGGAATCGCTCCTCTCCCTCCGGAGATTTCTTGGTCTGGTACGCGTTTTCTGGACGAAACCGGATCCTCCGAGGTGGGGAAAACCCCAACCCCCGAGGGGCGACGGATGGCGTGTCAGAAAAAACACGCGCACCCTCTCTTGCAGTTTTCAGGTTTTGGTTCGAGAGTCCGGCCTTGGTGAACCGCTGGTATCGGCACCGACCCGCACACCCACGCCGCCGGCTCCAATGACGCGACCGGCGCATTGTAGACATCTTTTCATGTCACTTCAATCGATATCAGCCCCTGCGTTCAGATGGAATCGGTATTTTTCATGGCAGGCGCGGGTGGCGCTGCCTTGGGTGGGGGTGAGAGGTTCTGTTCAAGCTTGTGCAGCTGCCCTTCCCAATCCTGCATGAGCTTTTTTGTCTCTTCCACGGTTTTGCGCGTCTTTTCCTGGACGATGGGAACGTTTTCGTCAAGGGTGCGACGTCCCGCATCGCCCAACGCCCGCAATCCCTCCAGAAAATGACGTTGGGCCCGCTCCAGATCCTCCTTGATTCCCTCCGGGGGTACCGGATCCGGTTTTTCATTGGGGTGGCCGGCGGTGGGGATATCGGCCGGCGCGCGGGGAGCGGTTGTTTGCGCCTGCGTTTGCGCGGGCGTCGCCGGGGTCGCTGGCGGTGGGATGGCGGACCCCGGGGTTGTTTGCCCGGCTCCCGGGACAGCGGGAGGTGGGGTGGATGTCACCGGTGGGACGGAGGGTTGCGGCGAAAGCGTGGGGGTGGATGCCGTTTGACTGCCGGTTTCGGCGTGGATCAGCGGAGGAAACAGAATTGCGAGGAGTGCGAGAAGACCCGTCAGTGACTGCCTCATGTCAACTCCCTGCCCGACTCAAGGTGTGGAAAGGATCCATCCCAGAGCGGTCATCTGGGAGGGCATTTGGGCGTAGGCCATGCCACCTTCGCGTGCAATTGCGGCGAAGGTTTCCCGCCCGGCCCACAAGGTTTCGGAAATTTCACGACTGCGGCAACACGCCTCACCCTGCCAGAGGTCGCAGCGAAAAACAAACCCAACGTGCGGTGACTCCTGCTCGAGCATGGGGACGACACTCACCACGTGCGCCTCCTCCAGGTGCAGGCCGACCTCTTCCCCGACCTCCCGGCGCAAGGCGGGGAACAGCCCCTCCCCGCTGTCGACGAAGCCCCCGGGAAAGGACCACTTGCCGCCGCGGTGGTCGCGGTAGGCCAGTCGCACAAGCAGAACCTCCTCCTCGGTGCCGTCGCCCGCCCGACGCACGATCATGACGTGAGCGGAGATGGTGGCTTTGGTGAGCATGGATCAATGACCCCCTCGGCGCTGGCGTGAATGCCGCGTTCGACCCCCTCCGGTCGGCGGACCGAACCCGGAAGGATCTCACCCGGTATCCTCGTAGACGATTTTCCACAGGTCGTTCTCCAACCACCAGTATTGCCGGCGCAAGGGCTGTCTGGAAAGCTCTTTGCCGCGCATCTCCTGGGTGAAGGTGACAACGATCATACGCCGGTCGGTGGGATAACCCAGGATACTCATGTCGGAGAAGCTGGTCTCCCCCGCGCCCTTCTCCTGGAAGAACCGGTGCAAGGCCCTGGACCAACTGGCATAATCATAGCGATTATTCTGGAACCCGCTCGAATAGTGGCGCAAAACACGATCGGCACGGCCACTCACCCAATCCTGGTGCCACTCCTGCACCCGGGCGAGAAACCAATCGAGCTGGCCACGCCACTCGACCGGATCCAACCACTCGACGGCGTTGCTGATGATGACCGGCGTGCCGATGCCGACCACCTCGCCAATGGTCTGAAAATCAATGTTGGTCAGGGCGACGCAGCCATCGCTCGTTGTCGGTGGGCGGCTGTAGGTGGTGAAGGGGGTGCCGTGCAGCCAGATGCCATCCCCGGTCTTTCTGTGCAGCCGATCCCACTCGTTGGGGTAGTTGATCGGCATTGCCCCGACTCCGTACAGCGGCGGGAGTTTGTAGCCGGGAAGGTAGTCGGTAATGAAGTAGAGCCCGATCGGGGTCCTCTTGTCCCCCTTCAGGAACTTGCCGGCGCCGTTCTTGCCACTGGAGATGTAGTAATTGGCGATCAACTCTGGCCGCCCGTTGATGCGACGGAACAGGAAGAGACGGGATTTGGTCAAGTCGACGACGGCGGCGTGCCCCTGGGCGCGGGAGAGGTAAATCAGGTCCTGTGGGATGGCGTCCTTGGGCGGAGGATCGAGCAGGTTGCGCAGTCGCGCCCGGGCCTCCTCCTGAAGATGCTGCACCTCGGGGTCGTTCCCCTGACCATTACCAAAACCGTGCAGACCGCCGGCCATGGCCATATAGACGTCGCCCTGAACCAGCTGGGCCAGACGGAAATCGGGTCTCTGCCTGGTGAGGACGGTCAACTCGCGCAAGGCTCCGGTCAGGTCGCCGTGCAGAACGGCGTCAAGCCCCTTCATCAGGGATCGCTCGGTGTTGGAGAGATAATCGAGTGAGGAGAAGGTGGTGTCGGTGGTTTCGCTCCACGCCGGGTTCCACGCGGAGTCGACGAGCCAAAGCCCGTAGATCACCAGCAAGCCGGATAGGAAACGGGACCAGTTTTTGGGGGGCACGGAGGCTTCGAGAGTATCGCTCCGCGACCACATCCGAACGGAATCTTTTCCTTTCCGTTGCCACGTACCCACGGACGCGCACACCGCCCGCGCCGGTTGTGACCATCGGGAGGAGAGATCCGAACCATCGTGCATGATTCGACCGCGTCCCATGCCGGTATCCCGTCAACCCTCAGCGCACCGACACGGCATGTCGGTTCCGGAGGGCTCCTTGTTCCAATCCCAGATCAAGATGGTCGCGAGGCAGCAACAAAAGGGCGACGAAACGGTGCGTGTTGGGCACGGCGAGAGGCGGGCGCGGCAACCAACGAAGGCGACGCTTGATCTGGAATCGGAATTAGTCATCCACCCCTTCCTGAAGAATCTTCCACGTCTCCCCCTCCTTTTTCATCAGGATGGTTTTGTGGGTCACGTCGTGGAACTTGTCGGAATGGTAACTTTGGGTGAAGGTCACCCGGGCCGTGTTCGGGCTTTCCAGACGGACGTGCATATCCTCCAGGCCGACCTGAATCGATTTTGCCCTTCCAATGAGGTATTTGCGTTTCCTTGACCACTCATCCCGATGTGAGAACCCCTCCGGCAGCTGAAAATCCCGAGCGTAGGCGGCCAGATACCGGGGGACAGCCCGTTCCGACCACGCCTCTGCCCAACCTCGAACCGCCTTTTCCACGGCCTGCGTCTCCTGAGCGGCGTTTTCCGGTGATTGCGGACGTTTGGGAGCGACTCGGGCCGATGCGGCATCGGCGCCGGACCCGGCGGCGGCCCTCTCCACTGCCTCGAAGACCTGATCCAATTGGGTCAGGTGCGCCGCGCGGACGGCCTGGTCCGCCGTCTTGACCTGCCCCTTGGCCAATTGCTTCATGGCCGCCGGGGCTTCATCCTTGATGTCTTTTTCCTTCCCTTCGTCCTTGACATCCTTCTTTGCGTCGCCCTTTTTCTGCGGGGCAGGTGGGGGCGGCGCGGCCTTGGTCTCGCGCGGGGGTTGTTGTTTCTCTTTCGCTTGTTGTTCCAGTGCGAGGGCACGCTCCTTTTCCGCGCGCACCTTGGCCTCGATATCGGCACGCGAGCGTTCGAGGGCCTCGGCGTCAGCGCGCTCGCGCTCCTCGCTCTTGACCTGAGCCATCGCCTCCGAGCGAAGCTTCTCCATCTCGGTCGCCTGGACGTGGGCCAAAATTTCGGCGTGCAATTTTTGCCGCACCTCAGCCCGAACCTGGTCCAGGACCTCGGTCCGAACCTGGTTCATGGCTTCGGCGCGGAGTTTATCCATCGCCTCGGCACGCACCTTGTCCACGGCCTCGGTGCGCGCCTTGCGCAAAAACTCCTCGGGCAGACGTGGTGGCGCGGCGGTCGCGGTCGTGCCGCCGCTCCCGGTTGGTGCGACAAAGAGATTGCGAACCAGGGCAAGCTTGGCTTCGGTCACCGAGTTGTCCCGATTGACCTGCAAGGCCTTGCGATAGGATTGCGCGGCCAGCTTGGCGTAAATGTCGCCCAGGTTTTCGCGCGCCGTGGCGTAGCCCGGTCTGGAGTTGATCGCCCGAATCAGGACATCGCGCGCCTTTTCCAGTTGCCCCTGTTCGGCATAGAGCACGGCCAGGTTGTTGAAGGGCTCGGGACGATCTGGAAACTCCTCGGTCAACTCCTGAAACACCTGGATGGCCTCGGTTTGTTTCTGCTCCTCGATCAGGAGCAGACCCCTAAGAAACCGGCCCTGGATGTCCTTGGGATTGGCCTTCAGGAACTCTGTCAGGCGGGTGGATGCCGCCGCCAGTTGCTTTTTTTCCACGAGGGCCTGGATATCCTCGATCTCCCCGGCCGTGACCGGCACGGCCACCAGCGCCCAGAGCGACAAGGCACAAGCAAGCAGGGACGGGAAAGATAAGACGCGCCTCACCGCACGAACCTCCATGACCTTGTATCCCCAAGGGACAGGCAAAGGAAACGAACAGCGCCGCCAGTATAGCCGCGGATCGGTCCGATCTCAACGCCCTGATTGGGGAATCAAATGGGCAGAAAGATCAGAAACTGCAAGGCCTGCTTGATGAAGCGCTTGGTCTTTTGCGCCACCACCTGCGACATGGCGTCCTGGAGGGCGATCATCTTCCCGAAAAGACGTTCATAGCTAAGGTTGTGTACACTCCCCTCGCTTTCGTTGCTGAGCAGATAGAGCGTGCCCTGTGCGTCCCGCTCGTGGCCGAGGAGCCACAAGGCCAGCTCCAGATTGCGGGCGCTGTTGTAGAGCTTTTGCGGATCAAGCGAGTCGAGGACGAAAAACTCCCTCTTGCTGTTGTAAGAGGCCATGACCATCGACCCAAGGCCTACGGTGTAGGCAAGGACGCGATCACCGGTGAAGGAGTCCTGGAAGGCAAGCCGGATGCAGTCGACCCCCTTCTGGCGGTTCAGTTCCTGAAACTCCCAATTGTGAAAAGAGCCGAACACCCGCGCAACGTTGCCATCGATCTGGTGTACGGTGCCGCGATGCAGCTGGCTGGGATTGCGCCGGTAAAGCTTGATCATCAGCTGCTTGATGTATCCCATCATGTCGCGCTGGATGGTTTCGACGAACAGGTTGACATCGGTCTTGGCCAGATCCTGCCAGGAGAAGCTTGGATCATCCTGATCGATCGGGGTTTTTTCCGGCGCGGAGCCGGCACACCCCGCGAGTCCCGACAGCAGGGGCAGGGCAGCCAGCAGCACCCGAAAGGGCCTCAAGCGCACATGCATGGTGGATAGAGGGTGATGGCGAGGGGGACATCCCCTCAGCGCGCCACCTTCTCCTGACGCCTCTGGACGTAGCCGCTGCGCACCGCGATGTAGGGATCGAGAGTCGCCGTGCGCAGGGTTTGAAACTCCTCAAGCCGGAGCGAAATCTCATTGACCTTGGCAAAGGTGCGAATGGCCAGCCGGTCCCAAAAGTCGTCGGGCTTGTAGTTCAGGGGATCGAGGAAGGCGTCGCCAATTTCGCCGACACTGTCGCGCGCATTGGAGGGACCAAAAACGGGCCAGACGACGTAAGGTCCGTTACCGATACCGTAACGACCAAGCGTCTGGCCGAGATCGGACTCGCTGCTGTGCAGGTTGAAATGCAGGGAAGC
>PEAJ01000270.1 GCA_002753495.1 Magnetococcales bacterium HA3dbin3
CCGGTTTTTTTTTACTGCGCCTCTGTTCCTGGCCGCGGCGGGGGTTGGCGTACTCCTCTGGGGGTCCGACCTCTGGATCTCCCCCCTGGCGCCCCAGAGCGTTGCCCTGGCCCACTTGATCGTTCTCGGTTGGGTGAGCATGACCATGTTCGGGGCCATGTATCAGATGATTCCAGTGCTGGCGGCGCTGCCGATGCCCTGGCTGCGGCTCGCCCCCTGGGTACATGGCGGCCTGACCCTGGGGGTGGCGGCCTTTGCCCTGGAAGTGGGTGTCGGCGTGCATCGCTGGCTGCTGCTGGTCGCCTCCGCCGGACTGGGGATTGCCGTCGGCTTGTTTCTGCTGCAAACCGGGCGCGCCCTGGTCAAAACTCGGGTCAAACACCCGACCGTCAATGCCATGCGCGTCGCCACCCTCTCCCTGAGTGGCGTGTTGGTTCTGGGCGCCATCTTTCTTGGCGAGTACGCCCACGGCTTTTTGAGTGTCGATCGCCAAATGATCCTCGGTATTCATCTGACCTGGGGATTGCTTGGCTGGGTTGGTGTGCTGATCATCGGCGTCTCCATGCAGGTGTTGCCGATGTTCTACGTCATGCCGATGTTTCCCGTGCGCGCCGGGCGTATCGTCCTCGCCGGGTTCGGTGTCACCCTGATCCTTTTGCCGCTTGCGTTGTGGTTTCTCTCTGCCAACCCGGTGTGGTCCTGGCTGGCGGCGCTACCGGCCGCGATCGCCGGTGTCGTCTACACCGTGGCCATGACACGCCTTTTTGCCGCCCGCAAACGCAAGATCCGAGACGCCACTTATCGCTTTTGGCAGGCTGGCCTGGGCTGCGGCGCCGTCGGGTTGCTGATCCCGGCGCTCTGGCCGGTGCTCGATGCCGAACGTTGGCGTTTTCTCTTTGCTGTTCTTTACCTCTGGGGTGGGGTGAGTTCGATCATTCTCGGCATGCTTTACAAGATCGTTCCGTTTCTGGTCTGGTTTCACCGTTTCAGCCGCCTGGCCGGCCTGGTCGAGGCCATCCCGATGATGGATGATCTCATCCCGGAGCGTCTCTCCCGGATTCACTTCGCCCTGCACGTCGCGACCATCCCCCTGTTGGCGGGAGGCATTTTTTTTGATGGGCCGTGGCTGATCAGATTGGGCGGAGTCGGGATGATCCTGTCGGGCGGATTGCTCCTGCACGCCATCCGCACCGCCACCCGTCACCAGGCGCCGCCCATGCCGGAGATGCCTGACTTTGATAGTTTCTTCAAGGATTTCAAACCGCCGACCGCCAACTCCCCCGCCACCACCCCGATACCGGAAGGATGATCGCCGATACACACGGCCTGCAAGCCGGGGAAGGTTCGTCCAGGTTGAGGCATCAAGCCGGAGTGGATCCTCCGGCCCGGCGGTCGGTTTTGGCCTTCCTGCGATCCCTCTCGGACGGATAGGGGTGAAGCGCCTGGTCGGTTTTGCGGCGGTCGGGGCCGCGCACGAAGGCAAACCAGGTACGGATCATCGACTCGATCACACCACCCTTTTGCACGATTTCGGCGTTGGTATCGACGGTGAGGCCATGTTTCCGATCCCGTTCCGAAATTTCCAGCCGTTTGCGAGCGATCAGGATACCAAGCTGGCGCGCAAGATCGGGACGTTCCAAGAGGATGGGCTGCACGGCACCCTTGGGCAGCTCAAAAACAATGGCGGAGGTACGAAACACCACCGTGGCCGAACGTTTCTCGCCAGTAAGAAACGAAATCTCACCGAAAGCATCGCCGGGTTTGAGGGTATTGATTTTTTTCCTTTCGCCCGCGCTGCTGCCCAGCAGCACCTCGGCAACCCCTTCGGCGAGAAAGAACATCGAGAGGCTCTCATCCCCGGCCTGAAACAAAACCGTTTCCGCGGCGAAGGTGCGCAGGATAAGCCGTTCGGCAAGATCGGCCACCTCTTCCGGTTCAAGGCAGGAGGCGAAAAGGTCCACCTTTTCGACCAGCCGCTGACGATGTTGGGGTTGGTTGAAGTCGACCAAAACAGGTTGCGGCTGCACCATCACCACCTCATGTTTTGGCGCGGCGGGGGCGATTCCGGAGCGTGCAAGGCTTTCGAGGACCGCCGTCACCGCCAGGTGTCGCCCACGATCCGGCGGCATGCGCGAGGGTAACAGCCAAAAGTTGACGTTGTACTTGATGCCGTAATCGACGATATCTTGGACCAGCGTCTTCGGCGCGGGATTGTCAAGGAAACCATCCTTGCCGGCAATCTCCAGGATGCCGGACTGGATCACGCGCAACCCTCGTTCGACGGGAACCGAAAAGTCAAGGCAGACCTGGATCGTGAAGCGGCTCTTCTCGTCCGGCAATGCAAAGTTGCTGACGAGCGAGGCGGCAATCAGGCTGTTGGGGACGATGACCATGACATTTTCTTCAGTCTGCAGACGGGTGGTGCGCCAGTTGATTTCGCGCACACAACCGAAGATGCTCTGTCCGGCGGCCCGACCGTGCAGCAGGATCCAGTCGTGCAGCTTGAACGCCGGATCGATGTTGATCGCCAAACCGGAAAAGATGTCGATCAGGATCTTCTGCAACGACAACCCAAGGACGATGCCAATCACCCCCGACGCCGTCCAGAAATGAACGAGCGACTGGTTGTAGACATTGACCGAGATGCCGGAGATGGCCAGAACATAGACCAAGAATCCCGACATGTTGACGATCAATTTGGGCGGTTTGTGGCCAAGTTTCCGGGTGATGAGGCCGTCCCAGAGATAAACCCTGAGCAGCCGGTTGAGCACGAAGGCGGCGACCATCCACAGCCCGACGGCCACGAAATGGCCTTTTTCATCCGAGGCGGCGTGTTCGCCAAATATCTGGAAGGCAATCAGGAGAAGGCCCACAAGCAGGGCAATGACCACCGCCCGCAGCGCGTGGCCGTGGCGCGCCCACAATTCGCCCAACGTTTGCATCATGCCAAAACCCTGCCCTTGCCGTCGTGGGTGGTGGGCAGATTGTTTACTCCGCACAGGCACCGGTTGCAAGCAAGACCGGCTATTTTTCCAAAATCGGCCAGGAACGAATCAAATCGGCAAAACCGTTGCGGGCAAGA
>PEAJ01000271.1 GCA_002753495.1 Magnetococcales bacterium HA3dbin3
CCAGCGCGGGGGGGGGGGCCCCCCCCCCCCCCCCCCCCGTCCAACGTGCACCTTCTGGGGGCATTTTTGGGGGCATCGTCAAAAACGGATCTTGGTAATATGTAAGAGTTTCTGGTGGATGCCTCTCTGGTGTGGTTGCTGGTTCGCCCACCACGATCGCCTGCTCTGTCTCGCATGGGGAAGCCCAATGCGGCGCGTTTGGCGAACGGCTCCGTGTCTTTTTTGTCGCAGCGACTGCCAATCAACACCAAGCCGTGCCGAGAAAGGCTCGTCCGTGGCCACTATAACCTTCGACACGCTCAAATACGTCAAGACCCTTAAGGCCGCCGGTTTCAGCGAGTCCCAGGCTGAAGGTTTGGCCGAAGTGCAGGCCTACGTATTTGAAAAGGACCTTGAGGCCCTTGCTACCAAGCGTGACCTTAAGGATATGGGGGTAGGTATAGAAGTCAGATTTGACAGAGAACTGACTCCCATCCGCACCGACCTGGCTGTCATCAAGTGGATGCTTGGTATTCTCATGGCTGGCGTCTTGGCGCTCATCCTCAAATCCTTCTTTCCGCACTGACCGTTGTTGCTGCGCGGTTCTTTTCGGTAGAGCGGCGCGGGGTCAAGCGCCCGTCGCCTTTGCGCAAACGGGATCCGTTTTTTCCAAATCAGAACGAGGGTACCCGGTGTTGCGGGAAATCGTCTCGGGTCAACGTCAGGAGGAGGGTCGCAGTCTCCGGCGCCGCTGGTTCCAGGGCGAGGGGTGCGATCTGTTCGTTTGGGGGGAGGATACGGGTGACGTGGTCGCCTTTCAGCTCGCCTGGGAGCATGAGGGTCGGGAGAGGGTCGTTGCCTGGCGCAGGGCGACCGGCCGGTTTGACGTTGGTGCGGTCGACGACGGCGAGGCCAACCCGGAGCGCAACCACACCCCGCTCCTGATCGACGGTGGCGACAGCAATGACGGGCGCCCATTGCTTGACGCCCAAACCCTGGCGCGGCTGCATGCCGATGTCACAACCTTGCCGGAACCGCTGTGCCGACAGCTCCTCGATGTTCTTGCCAGCATCATACCCGGGCAGCCGGAGTAAAAAACGGTCAGCCCGGACGATGGGCGCGCTATGGCTTGCGCTCCCTTGTCCGGGGGTGATTACGGACGGGTGGCCGCGCGGTCAGCCCCAACCGGTGGGGGGATCGTAGACCTTGTTGGGGTCCTGATCGCGGGTGGCGAACTCCTGGATTTCTTTAAGATACTGGATGTTGTGCAGCTTGTAGAGGTCATCCTCGGGCCGGCCGCCGCGCTTGCGGCACACGACGGCGACGGGACCGAAACTGGCATACTTCTCCTCGTGCCGACGGATGCGGCGCTGGACATCCTCGGGGAGGAGGACGTTGCGCGGCAGAATCTCCCAGTCCGGTTCGAGGATGCCGTTGCTGCGCCGCACGAACACCTTGGGAAAGGAGCGGTTCATCGACCCCGGGCTTTGCGGGGGCTCGATGCGCAACGCAACAAAATTTCCCCCCGTGCGCACGACGCGGCAATTGATATCGACGTAGCAAGCATCGAGCGGCAGCAGCAGGTTGAGGGAGACGCGAATCACCCCCGGATCCCCTTCGCCCAGGACATGGAAGACCCCTGATTGGGTCTCGGGCGTGAAGCGGATGCCCTGGTAGCTGACATCCTCGGTCATCCCCTTCAGGATGGCGCCGGACTCCATGGTCAACAGCGAGGGTGCGCGAAAACGTGGACGCGGAAAACGGCGTCGGTCCTGGACCTCCTGCTCCCGGTGTTGTCCCCGGGATGCGGCGCCCCGGGCGTTGACGATGGTGACGTCGTCGTCGTCGGATTCAGCCATGGTATTCGCCTTCGCAATGGCCTGATGTTGTCCGCGAGCGGTTATAGTTCCCCTCGGAGCCAGTTGGCAACGAAAAAGAGGCTTCCAACCCGGGGGTACGCGCACGTGGTCACAGGATCCTGCATCTCTCGTGCCGGGCATGGCCGCTCCGATCGAGGCGTGAACACGCGCGGTTTTTCCATGGCGGGGAGAGGTCAGGACGGGATTTTCCCGGGAGTGCGGACGACCGGCTGACAGGACCGAAAACCGGGGCTTGCGCACCATGGGGGACAAAATGGCATGGGCCATGGTCACCGGACCTCTTGACGCATGACATCGAGCGTCAACTTCCCGGTCACCTTGAGGATGGTGAAGGCGGCAATGGCCACATCCGCCGTCGCTGCCGCCGCATCGCTTTGTGCATTGATGACCGTGGTCTCGCCGGAGAGAACGTCGATCAGGGAACGTCGCCCCTGCAGGCGCTCCTCCTGCGCCAGACGCAGAAATTCCTGGGCGATGCGCACCTGGTTTTCCAGGAAGTCGGCGTTTTCCCGGGCGGTCATCAGGCCCTGCCAGGCGTTGCGCGCCTGTTCGTCGACGCTCATGCGCGTATCCTGTGCCCGCGAGGCCACCGCCAGCTTCTGCTCTCGGGCCGAGGTCAGGGCCGCGAAGCCGGAAAAGCCGGTGTTGAAGGCGTAGCTCAACTCCATGCGGATCGCCTTGTCCTCCTTGTTGCCGGCGACACCGTTGTCGTTGCGACTCAGCTTGGCCTCGCTGACCAGGTTGAGCTTGGGGGCCAGTTCATCGGCCTTGACGCGATCGATCTCCAGATCGGCCGCGCCCTGACCCAGTTCGGCATTCTTGAGCTGGAGGTTCTCCGCGCGCGTCAGACGGGTCACCTCGGCAAGCGTGGCCGGCAGGTGATCCGGCGGCACATGCAGGGGATGAAGCTGATCGCGGGTTGGCGGCTCCTCCTCGAACAGACTTCGGTAGTGGTTGATGGCGTTGATCAACCCGCCCCTGGCCCGGGAGAGACGTGCCTGGGCCCCGGCCAGCTGACTTTTTGCCTGCAGGACATCGGTGGGAAAACCGCTGCCGAGATCGACGCGACTCTCTTCCAGACCGGCCTGTTTTTGGATGTTGTCCACCGACTGCTGGGCAAATTCGAGCGTCTGGTGTGCCCGCAACAGGCTGATGTAGGCAGTGATCCCTTCCAGCAGGAGATCCTGCCTTGCGAGCTGCAGGCTGTTCTCCAGCTGTTG
>PEAJ01000272.1 GCA_002753495.1 Magnetococcales bacterium HA3dbin3
ACTTCTGCTTGAGCATGGCAGCCACGTCGCGGGCGCCGGCGGCAATGCCGCAGGTCCCTTCACCGATGGTGATGGTCATCCCCTTGCCGGTTGTCGTCATGGCCGTGCCTCCGCGGTTTTCTTGGATTTCTTGGCCGGCGCGGCATCGCCCTCACCGGCATCCTTATCCTTGCCGGTATCCCCGGGCAACACCTCGTTGTGCGCCTTGGCGTGCTTCTGCAAGGAGCGCTGGGCATCGGCCCCCTTCAGGTTGGGGAAGGTATCCTCGCCCACCACCATCACCGGCGCCAGGCTGCAGCAGCCGATGCAGGCCACCTTCTCGATCGTGTAACTGCCGTTGATGGCGGTATCCTGATCGGGGTCGTGAATGTCGAGGATCTGCTTGATGGCGGTATCGAGACGGTCGGCACCACCAACGTGACAAGCCGTTCCGTGGCAAACCCTGATCAGATGCCGGCCCACCGGCCGCAGACGAAACTGGGCATAGAAGGTGGCAACCCCGAAGAGCTGGCTGGCCGTAATGCTGGTGTTGCCCACAACGAGATCCATCGCCTTGCGGGGCAGGTAGCGATATTCCGTCTGAATCGCTTGCAGCAGCGGCACCGCCGCTGTGGAATCGGAACCGATCTCGCTGATCCACTTTCGAACCAGCTCAGGATCCACGGTGGCTTCCAATGATTGATTGGTCACGGCAAACCTCCCAATGCAATTTGGCAGTTCAGATTATTCAAACAAACTGATATTGACATTCCGGATTGTGCATGACAGGCAAACAAAGCTCAATGGCCGACGGTCAAAAAGCGTTCCTGGCCAACACCCCTTCGCGATCAACCCGCCGGTGATAGGGGAAACGCGCCCCGGGGTCAAGGGGAAGAGGCGACACCGCCGCGCCTTCGGGGGCTTCGCAAGAGGGTGGAACAGGCTGCCCTGCCCCCTCAAATGGCAACCGGTGGCGGCCACTGGGGAGCAGCGGGAGAGACAAGACCCAGACGCGACATGACGCGCGCAACCACGAAGTCGACGATTGCCGCCACCGTCTCCGGACGATGATAAAACCCCGGCGAGGCCGGCAGGATGATCGCCCCGGCGCGCGCGAGTCGCAGCATATTTTCCAGGTGAATGGTGGTGAGCGGGGTTTCGCGTGGCACGAGCAGCAACGTTCCCCCCTCCTTGAGGATGACATCGGCGGCACGGCGGATGAGGTTGTCGGCCAAGCCATGCGCCAAGGCGGCAAGGGTCCCCATCGAACAGGGGCAAACCACCATCCGTCGTCGCCCGCCCGAGCCCGACGCCACCGGGGCATGCCAGTCGTTCAAGCCATAACAGCGCAGGCGCTCCGCATCGGCGTCAAAATGGTCGCTCAGGGCCTGTTGCAATCGTTGGGGATCATCGGGCCAGGACAGACGACATTCGTGAGCAACGACCTGCAACGCCGCGGATGAAACCAGCACCTCAACCCGCTCGCCAACGACAAGCAGCGCCTGAATCAACCCCAGCCCATAGGCGGCCCCGGAGGCACCGGTCATGGCGACAATCACCGGCTGGCGCGCGGCTGCCTGGCACACAGGTGTCCCCAGCCCGCTCACCCGTGCCCCTCCCAACCCTGGATGACACACCCGCCGCCATCCCACCTGCCGATGCCCATCGTCCCGATCCTCCAAGCCACTCCGTTCAACGAAAACGATCTCCCTTTGTCGCAACCAGCGACAATGCAACCCCGTCCCCGCCAACGCGTCGCGCGCGTCACCCCTGTCGACACCCTTCGGCCCGTTGTAGCATGGCCGGGGTCGAAACGAGGCCCCATGTCGCTACCGCCAAACCCTGCCCGATGGATCGCGCCGTGTCGGTCTATACCCCCTTGACGCTTGCCGACCTTGCCCCCCTGCTGCCGGACGCCGCAATCGGCCACCCCCGGCAACTGACCGGAATCGCCGGTGGCGTCGACAACAGCAACTTCCACCTGATCACCGACCGCGGCCGCTTCGTCCTGACCCTGGTCGAGGACCCAGATCAGGCAGCCCGCGTCGATCACCTGCTCCGCCTGTTGACCCACCTGGCGAAGGCCGGCATCCCCGCGCCGCACCCAGCGCACGACGACCAAGGTCGACCCTGCCGCTGGCTGCAGGGAAAGCCCCTGTTGATCGTCGAACACCTCCCGGGCACCCACCCGCTTGATCCTACACCTGACCAGTGTGCGCAAACAGGGGCTTTATTGGGTCGATTGCACCTGGCCGGGCTCGATTTTCCCGCGCCACAACCCAACTCCATGGGGGCAACAGCGTGGCGCTCGCTGCTCGCGCGCGTGCAGCCGATCCTGCTGCGCACCGATCCGCCCACCGCCAACCTGCTCGCCGGAGAGATGGCCCTGCTGGAGGACGGATTTCTCAAGAGCGATCTACCCAACGGGATCTGTCATGGCGACCTTTTTCCGGATAATGTCCTGTTCACGGATGACCGTCTGACCGGGGTGATCGATTTTCACTACGCCTGCCGCGAACGTTGGCTCTACGACCTGGCCATCACCCTGGTCGCCTGGGGATTCGATGCAACCGGCGGCTTTCTGCCCGACCATTTCTACGCCCTGCTGACCGGCTATCAGGAAATTCGTCCGCTGACAATGGAAGAGCGGTCTTGGCAAAACGCCGCGTTGCGTGCCGCATCCCTGCGTTTTTCGCTGACGCGCTTGCGGGATTGGCTGTTTCCCCGCATCGGGGCGAACGTCACGCGCAAATCTCCCGACCCTTTCCTCCGCCGCCTGCGCTTTTGCCGGGAGCAGGGTCGATGACCGTTTTTTGACCCTGCGGTTGAGACCTCCTCCTCCCAACCGCCGCCTGCCGTCCCGGGAAGAGGGGGGAGGCAAGTCAGGGCAATCGCACTTGAAAATTAACTGACGGGCACGGTGGCCAGTGCGCCACTCCGGACGATAAAAGCGCTCTTTCACGGCAAAACATGCAATCCGCCTGATGATTTTTGCTGGGAAGCGCAAAAAATCGTCAGGCAATGGACCGCCCCTTAAGGGCGATTTTCGCGAACAGCATGCGAAAACCGCCTGTGGGAAGGGGGGCGGAAAGGCAA
>PEAJ01000273.1 GCA_002753495.1 Magnetococcales bacterium HA3dbin3
AGCCCCCTGGGGGCGATTTTCGCGAACAGCATGCGAAAATCGCCCGTGGGAAGGGGGGCGGAAAGGCAAAAAAATCTCGGGGCTTCGCCCCGAACCCCACCGGGGGGCAGGCTTAAGCCTCCCCCCGGATCCCCCAACCACTTTTAATGAAAGTGCCCTTTTACGGCAAAATGCCAATTCCAAGTGCGATTGCCCTGGCGAATGCCCAGAATGGTGGACCGCAACCTCTAGCCGGAATTACAATCAATCCCGGGCAGCTGTCGTGGTATGGTCGTGACGACTGCCTTTGTCGCCGCAACGACTCCACCGGCCCCGGCTTCGAGCCCCATGGACACCAACCATCACGACTGCATCACCATTCGCGATCTGCACCTGCGCTGCATCATCGGTATCGCCGATTGGGAGCGCAACACGCGTCAGGATGTTCTGGTTCATTTGACGTTGTTTGCCGACCTTGCCCAGGCCGGACGCAGCGATGCCATCGCCGATACGATCAACTACAAGACCCTGACCAAGCGCATCATCGCCCTGGTGGAGGGATCCTCTTTTGCGCTCATCGAGGCCTTGGCGACGGTGGTGGCCGATCTTTGCCTGGAAGAGCCCCGAGTGCGACGGGTGCGCGTCGAGGTGGAAAAGCCCGGGGCCCCGCGTTCTGCGCGCACGGTGGGGGTGTGCATCGAGCGGCAAAACCATCGGAAAGAACAGGCAGAGAGCTGATTCCAATTCCAGATCAAGATGGCGACGAGGCTTACAACTTGGTGAGCGACGAGACGGATACGTTTGGGTACGGCGAGGAGCGAGTCAGGCAGCCAACGAAGTGGCCGCTCGATATGGAATTGGAATGACTTATGGTCGGCAGCGATGCAGATCATCCTCTCCTGCTCGCTTTTGGTGCCAATCTTGATCCGTTACCCAATCTTGTGCATGGGTTGCGGCGTTGTCACCAGGAGTTGGGGGTGGTGGCCATCTCCACGGTTTATCGCACGCTGCCGGTTGGGTTGATCGATCAACCGGACTACCTGAACGGTGCGGTGTTGATCGAGCGCAGTCCTGATCCCTGGGCGTTGCGGGCCCTGCTGCGCGCGATCGAGGCCGAGTGCCGGCGCGAGCGCCACCCGCAATCCAAGGACGGACCGCGTACCCTGGATCTGGACATTGCCCTTATGGGTCGGCGGGTTCTTCAGGCCCCGCCCCTGGTGATACCCGACCCGGAAATTGTGCGGCGGCCTTTCCTGGCCTGTCCCCTGGCGGAGCTTGCACCGCACCTGGTGCATCCGCTTCTGGGTGCGACGCTTGCGACGCTTGCCGCCGCTTTTGGTCCGGTGCCGGCGGGTATGCAAGCCGAGGATGTGGCCACCGATGTGTTGCGGCGCGCGGTGATGCCGTGATTCCAGTGGCCATCCTGATCTGGAACTGGAACTACTCGAAACGATAGGCGTTGCCGTCGTTGGTCCAGAGGAAGAGGCTGCTGCCCAGGGGCAGGGGATCGGCGAAGATCGGCTCGCCAAAGTGGTCGAGCCCCGACACCTGCCCGCCGACCGGATCAACGGCAAAAATCCGCCCCTTGCTGTCACCGACGACAATGCGATCCTTGAACATCACCGGCGCCGTGAGCAAGGCATCGCTCAACCGCGTCTTCCACAACAGGGAACCATCAACCGCCCGCAGGGCGGCCAGGTAGCCGTCGACATCGGCGATCACCAGACGGTCCTCGATCAGCAGTGGTGCGCGGATCACCGAGAAGGGACGTTCCCAGAATGGCCGGCCGGCGTTCGGGTTCAAGGCCATGACCCGTCCCTGGTGATTGGCGGCAAAAATTGCCTGCGGCGTGACAAGCAGTGGCGCGGCCACATCCTGCAACAGGTCAAGCTCGCTGCGACCGCCACCGGTGACGGTCATGTTGAAGGTCCACAGGGGTTTGCCCTCGGTGGCGGAGAGGGCGAACACCTCGCCGGTGGCATATCCAACCAGAATGGCGCCACGGGTGGCGCTCGGCGCGCCGGCCCCCATCACCACCAGCGACACCGGTGTCGTGTTGTGAACCCAACGCCGCTGACCGGTGGCGGCATCGAGGGCGTAGGTGCGGTTGTCGAGGGTGAGAAAGACGACCAGGTCGCGTACCGGACGCGGCGGCGAGGCGATCGCGGTCGCCACCCGCGTGCGCCACAGTTCGTGGCCATCGTTGCGGTCGAGCGCCACCATCTCCGCGCCGATGGTGCCGGCGTAGACGCGTTGCGCATCGAGGGCAACCCCTCCACCGATGGCCGACCCCAGATCAACCTTCCAACGCGTCGTGCCATCGGCCGGGTTCATGGCGACCACCCTGCCCTGGGACGTTCCAACGACAAAAAGCCCCTCGTCGGCCGCCACCCCCATCGGGTGGAGCAGATACTTCTCCGGCGAACCAGCTGCCCCGTTGCGCCACAGCCGATTCAGCCCCGCCGGTCGTCCCGGTCGCGGTTCGACATACTCCTGCATGGCATCCTCGGCGGAGACGGACTTGCCGTCGGGTTTGTCCACGCCACCGAACCAGGATCCGGTCGATGAACAGCCGCCGCTGCCCAGGATCAGCAGAGCCCAAACTACAATTCCCAGGGGAAAAGAGCGAAACGGCACGCAGGCGCGACGCATGACCATCACCCCTCCTGCTTGCCATCGGCCGGAACCGGACCGCCCAGACGTTCCACGCGCCGCAACAACCGCTGCCGCGCCCCCTCTGGTGGCGAAAGACGCGGCTCAAGGGCTTGACGAAACTGTGTCAGGGCCTTGCCCTTGTCACCGGCATGCAAGGTGAGCACGCCATCAAGCTCCAGGGCCATGGCGCGGAACACCGAATCGGCGCCAATCTTGCTCAGATATCCCCGCGCCTGATTGGCATCGATGTCGGCGGCAATCCAGGCCGCCTCCATCAGGGCGGCATCGCTCAAGGGGTTTTTTTCTCCGGATTCGGTGGCCAGCAGCTCCAGCTCGCGCAGGGCATCACCGGAACGACCGGATTCAACCAGCGCGCGCGCCAACAACAGGTGCGAAAGCGCCACATAGCCATGTCCGGGATAGGTGGTGAC
>PEAJ01000274.1 GCA_002753495.1 Magnetococcales bacterium HA3dbin3
TCCTCAATCGTCAGGAAGGGCGAAACGACCACCGCCAGCGATTTTGCCTGCGCGAGGATCTCTTCGGCCTTCTTCATGGCGGTTTCGGTATCGGCGACCGGCTCCTTGCCGATCAACTGATAGGTGAAGCGCCCCTCGGCGCAGATGTTGGCGCCATTGACCGGGTCGGCGTCGATCGAACTCACCTTCACCACCCGATCACCAGCGGCGTGAACCATCACCCCGCAACCACGGCTGCAAGCCACGCAGGTGGTTTGCCTGGCCATGCTGACCCAGGGACCAGTCTCCTGCTTGAAGTTGAAGGTCAGGGTACCGGTGGGGCAGAGGTCGACGCACATGCCGCAGGCGTCGCAGCCGGTCTGTGGCAACGGATCGTCGAAGGTGGGACCAATCCGCGTGCCAAAACCACGGTTGATGAAGCTCAAGGCGTGAATGTCCCGAATCTCGGAACACATGCGCACGCAGCTCGCGCAGGTGATGCACTTGTCCGGCTCGATGGTGATGAGCGGATGACGGCTGTCGACGGTATAGGAGCGCTTGTCTCCAGCCAGGCGCTTTTCGGTGGCCCCATAAGCGGTTGCATAGTGACGCAAATCGCAATCAAAGCGGGCGGCGCAGCCACACATGATGCAGCGCGAGGCCTCGGCCATGGCCTGAACCTGGTCGAGACCGACGTTGATCGGCGCCCAACCACCCTGATTGGTCAAACGCTTCTCGGGTGGGAACGTGCTCTCCTTCTCGCGCTTCTGATGTACGTAGCGCGGTTGGAAGTCGGCTGCCTCAAGCTCGGCCAGACGCCCGCGGGAGATGGCATACTCCTTCTTCAGGGTCACTTCCGCCCCGTTGAGGTGAAGGTCGATCGCCATCGCCGCGCGCCGGCCCTCGCCGATCGCGCGAATGAGGATGTCCGGCCCAAACGAACAGTCGCCGGCGGCAAAAACTCCGGGTGCGCTGGTGACGTTGGTCTTTTCGTCGTAGACGATGGTGCTCCATTTCGTCGTCTTCGGTTTCTCGGTCTCTTTGTCGAGGCAGGAGAGATCCGGATCCTGACCGATGGCGGCGATGATGATGTCAAACGGCAGATCCCGCTCGCTGCCTGGTGTCGGCACTGGCGAGCGCCGACCCGAGGCATCCGGCTCACCCAGCTGCATGCTGATGACGCGCAGGGCCTTGGCCGCGCCCTTGTCGTTCAACACCACCTCGACCGGGGCAACCAGGTATTGAATGTCGACCCCCTCCTCGTGTGTCTCTTCCTGTTCGAGGAGGGCAGCGGGCATCTCTTTCTGCGTCCGCCGATAGAGCAGGGCAACATCCGCCCCCAGGCGCCGGGCGACACGGGCGCAGTCCATGGCGGTATCGCCACCGCCGATGACCGCCACCTTGCTCCCCTTGCCGACCTGCACGGGCTCGTTCAGCACAACCTTGCGCAGGAAGTCGACGCCGCCGATCACGCCCGGGACGTTCTCGTTCGGCACGCGCATCGGCTTGGCCTTGTGCGCGCCGATGGCGAGCAGAATGGCCCCAAAACCACGCGCCTTGAGGTCGGCGATGGTGAAATCCTTGCCGAGGCGCTGGTTGAAATGCACCTTCACGCCCATGTCCAGGATCGCCTTGATCTCGCGATCCATCAACTCCCAGGGCAGGCGGAAACGCGGAATGCCATAACGCGCCATGCCGCCCAACTCCGGCAGCGCCTCGAAAATCTCCACCGCATGCCCCATCTTGCGCAGATAGAAGGCGGCGGAGAGACCGGCCGGACCACCGCCGATCACCGCCACCTTGTGGCCGGTATCCGGCGCCGGCTTGGGAACGATCGGGCCATGCGTCAGCTCAAACTCCGAGGAGAAACGCTTCAAGGGGTTGATGGCGACCGGCTCGTCGACCAGACCGCGCCGGCACTGCGACTCGCAGGGGTGCGGACAGATGCGGCCGCACACCACCGGCAGGGGGTTGCGCTCCTTGATCAGATGCACCGCGGCGGTAAACTCCCCATTGGCGATGTGCGCAACATAGCCCTGAATGTCGATATTGGCTGGGCAGGTTGCCTCGCAGGGGGCAATACAGTCCCCGGCGTGATCGGAGAGCAACAAGTCCAGGGCGGTCTTGCGGCTGTGCGTCACCTTCGGGCTGTCGGTGGTGATGGCCATGCCGGGGGTGACCCGGGTTGAACAGGCCGGCAACAACGTCCGGGCATTCGCCACCTCCACCACACACAGGAAGCAGGAGGCAAAGGGTTTCAACCGGTCGTCATGGCAAAAAGTCGGGACGTGAACGCCATTGGCCTCCGCAACATCGCGGATGGTGGCACCAGCAGGCGCCTCGACGGAACGACCATTCAATGTGACGGTGATGTTCTCACTCATGCGGATGCCCTCGCTGGCTGGGATGGGGTCGCAGTCAGGCCCAACGACTCAACGGTGACGGCCTCGGGATTACACACTTCCTTGCACATGCCACAGTTGATGCACAGTTCCTGATTGATGAACCAGGTCTCGGGTTTCTTCAGCTCGCCGGTGATGCAGTTGGTCGGGCAGTAGCGTTTGCAGATGGTGCAACCGGTGCAGTTGGCCTGGTTGATGGTGTGGGTGATCAAGGCCTTGCACACGCCACCCGGGCACCGCCTCTCCTGCACGTGGGCGACATACTCCTCACGGAAATACTTCAGGGTGGTCAGGACCGGGTTCGGCGCAGTCTGACCAAGACCGCACAGGCTGGCATCCTTGATTTGCGGCGCCAGATCCTCCAGGGTCTGCAAATCCTCCATCGTCCCCTTGCCGTCGCAGATCTTGCTCAGGATCTCCTTCATGCGCAGGGTGCCGACGCGGCAAAAGGTACACTTGCCGCAGGATTCAACCTGCGTGAAGTCAAGGAAGTAGCGGGCGATATCCACCATGCAGGATTGCGAATCCATCACCACCATGCCGCCGGAACCCATGATGGCGCCGGTGGCGTTGATGGCATCGTAATCGATGGGGGTGTCAAACATGCTGGCGGGAATGCACCCACCGCTCGGTCCCCCGAGCTGCACCGCCTTGATCGGACGTCCGGTGGCCGATCCACCGCC
>PEAJ01000275.1 GCA_002753495.1 Magnetococcales bacterium HA3dbin3
TTCTCCCACTCTGGTCCCGTATTCCAGGTTGGAAAGGACGAATTTCAAAAAAGAATCAGCGCACCACACAAGGCCCCCGGCAAAACCCCTCCGCGCCATCGCCGTCTGCGTCCCACAGGGCTCATCCTGGACCCACACCAACCGATCTCCGCATTCTACCCCAATACACTCCCGACAGAAACCCCCCACCGTGTCTCCCTTTCCCTCTCTTCCGCGGAAATGTTAGGATACCACCCCAGTGGAGGGTTCGCGACGGCAGGCCGCAAGGAGTCATCAAACCGCCGCGCCACCATGATCGAGCCGTTCGCCCCACGAAGAGGCACCCCGCTCCCCGAACAGCAGGAGCAAAAGCCCGCGCCGGTCGATTCGGCTCCTCACCGCGCTCTGCGCCAGCCTCAACCCTAGCAAGGTTTATTCCAAGTCCGAGCGATGCCAACCCGACACCACGTCACTCGCGGCGCAGCCGGGGTACCGCGCCTGCCGACCGCAGCCCAGACCCCGTGTCGTGCGCGGCCATGACTCCCCCCGCTCCCACTGCGCAACCCCTAGCCCTCCTGGTTACCGGCGGGGCAGGTTTCATCGGTGCAAATTTCATCCACCGCATTCAGGCCGAAAACGCAGCAACCCGCGTGATCAACCTGGACCTGCTGACATACGCCGGGTCACTGGACAATCTTATCGGCTTGCCACATCCAGACAATCACGTCTTTATCAGGGGGGACATCGCCGATCGCCCACTTGTGGAACGCATCCTCCGCGAACATCGCGTCGATACGGTAGTTCATTTCGCCGCCGAAAGCCATGTTGATCGCTCCATCGCCGGTCCGGATGCCTTCATCCACACCAACCTGGTCGGGACCTGGACCCTGCTGGAGGCATCCCGTCGCCACTGGTTGGAAGGGGATGCGGAAATCCGGAGCCGGTTTCGCTTCCATCATGTCTCGACCGATGAGGTATACGGCGCGCTGCAAGCCGATGACCCCCCGTTCTCCGAATCCACCCCTTACCGTCCCAACTCGCCCTACTCGGCGTGCAAGGCCGGGGCCGATCATCTGACACGGGCTTACTTCCACACCTACGGCTTGCCGGTCACCCAAACCAACTGCTCCAACAACTATGGCCCGCGACAGCATCGGGAGAAACTGCTGCCGACAGTGATTCGTGCCTGTCTGCGCCGGGAAGCAATCCCCGTTTATGGCGCGGGCGGCAATGTGCGTGACTGGTTGCACGTCGAAGATCACTGCCGCGCCATCCTCGCCGTCCTGCATCGGGCCCCGCCGGGGAGCACCTACAACGTCGGTGGCAATAACGAATGGAAAAATCTGGATTTGGTCAAGAAAGTTTGCACGGTCATGGATCGTTTGCGGCCGGCGGAAGCACCCCATGCGCGCCTGATCACCTTCATCACCGACCGCCCCGGCCACGACTGGCGCTACGCCCTCGACGCCAGCAAAATAACGTCCGAACTGGGCTGGCGGCCGGAGATCGATTTCGATCGCGGTCTGGAAGAAAGCGTGCGCTGGTACTGTCAGCGGGAGGGGTGATGGTACCGGTTGAGTTGTGGACGGGTTTCGTCTCGATCGGAGATATTCCGCGCATCTCCGGTTGCCGCCGACAGGTTTCTTGCCGCGTGACGCTTGTCCGCCAACACCAGGCAGGAGCGGTGGCATGCCCTGTCACCCTCGCCGACCGCCCTGTCCGTACTTATGGCACGCCCTGACACCACCTCCCGGACGGCTGCCGTCGACAACAATGGGAAGACACCGGCGTCGGCCAAGTTTCTGTACGGGATTTACACCGGGGTCATTGCTTTGGCCGGTCTTGCCTGCCTTCCGGTCTGGGCTCTCCGTGACCGGACGACGGCCAAATACCGGGGAACCCTGCCACAACGTTTCGGTCATCTTCCACAGGCGCTGCGCCAGGATCTGGCCGGGCACCCCTGCTTTTGGGTGCATGCCGTTTCGGTTGGAGAGGCGCTGGCGGCGCAGGGGCTGGTCGAGGGGTTGCGCGGCGCCTTTCCGCACTTGCGCGTGGTGGTCTCGACGGTGACCAAAACCGGGCAGCAGGTGGTGCGCGACCGTTTCGCCCACGTCGACCACCTGATCTACCTGCCCTTGGACCTGCCCTGGATCGTGCGGCGGGTAGTTGCCAGCGTGCGCCCGCGTTTTGTCGTGGTGATGGAAACCGAGCTGTGGCCGAATCTCTTTCATGCCTTGGAGCAGGGATCAGTACCGATCATTCTGGTCAACGGACGCATCTCGGTGCGGTCATTTGCCCGTTATCGGCGCATGCGCTGGGCGATGGGGCGTTTTTTGCGGCCGGTACGCCTCTTTTGCATGCAATCCGCCGGCGATGCCGATCGCTTGTGCCACATGCATCCGCGCTCCCGGCAGCCCGATGCCGATTCGCCGGACCGGGAACAAACCGGTTTGCCGCCTTCCGGCACCCGCCGCCTGCTCGTCACCGGCAATCTCAAGTATGACCAGGCGCTGCGTCTGCCAGAGCCAGTGGCGATGGCGGCGCTCAACCAGCGGCTCGGGCCCCAACCGGCAGCACCGGTTTGGGTCGTGGCCAGCACCCATCCGGGCGAAGAGGCGATCATCCTGGAGGTCCATGCCCGGCTGCGGCAGGAGGTGAACGGGCTGCGCCTGATTCTCGTCCCCCGCCACCCGGAGCGCGGGGCAGCGCTGGCTGCGCGCATCGCCCACGGCGGGATCCCCGTGCGCCTCTTCAGCCAGACCCGGGGCGACTGGAGCGAACCGCTGCTCCTGGTCGACGAAATCGGCTGGTTGACCCGCCTCTACGGTCTGGCGCGGATTGTTTTTGTCGGTGGCAGCCTGGTGCCGCATGGGGGTCAAAATTTTCTCGAACCGGCCGCCTGGGGCATTCCCCCGATCTTTGGTCCGCACGTGAGCAATTTTCGTGACGCGGCACGTCACCTTCTGGATGCCGAAGCCGGTTTTCAGGTCGCCGACGGCAGGGAACTGGCACAGGTCGCCCTGAGACTGCTGCACGATCCACAGGGGTGTCAGGAAATCGGACAAAAAAAAAAAAAATGCGTCA